>DATBNI010000586.1:0-5540 GCA_036554425.1 Psychromonas sp. | reverse complement strand
ATCGGTCGATAACTCCGGCTCAATAATGGCTTGATTTAATTGGAATTGAGCATTTTCCAGCGCATTTTCAATACCTTGTTGTCCGATTTTTAAGTTTAAGTTTTGCTGATTTAACTGCTCATTCAACTCATTACACTGCTGCTGATAAACTTCAGATATAACGCTTAACTGCAGCGAGGCCATCTCTTTAATATTGGCCGTTTTATCTTTATTTCCGGCAATTTCAGTCACATGCACTAATTTTCTGTCTTGAATCAATTGATCAAATTTCTGCTGGATTTTATTAATATTACCCTCAAAAGCTTCGATAATCGCATTCACTTCATTTAATTGGTTTTGGATATGCGGGGCTGTAGCAGCGTGCAGGTGGTAACTGGGGGCGTCATCCTGATCAAAAATTAATTTATCTTCATCGAGCAGATCGATATGACTTTGATCCGCTTGAATTTTTGCCTTAAGGGTAAATAATTCACTGTTTAAACGATCCACAGATTCCTGCAGTTGCTTTTCTAATGAAATTAATAATTGACGTTTCTCGGCTTTTGTTTCGCCACGCTCCTTCTGCACTGTGATAAGCCGAGTTTGATGGCTGACAATTTCAAAATGCAGGTGCTGCAATTTAAGCAACAGGCTTTCTAAACTGCTAAAATCATTTTGCCAAAGGGTTATTTTATCCGCGACTTTTTGAATGGCCCGACCGGCCTGAATATCCGCAAGCCAATGGCTGATTTCGTCCTTTTTAAGACTAATCTGCTCTTTTTCATCAACACTATTACGCGCCAGGTGATCACTGGCAATGGCCACCAGCATGCGTTTAACAGCATCGAAATCGAGGTTCTTTTCAATAGTGCCGTTAATGACTTTATCAATATGCGGACAGGGCTGGTCACTAAAGGAATAACGCTTCTGCAATAAATACACATCTTTTAACTTACGTCCGCTGCGCAGGTTCTGAATAACTTGACGATATTTTTCCACCCCTAAAAATATAGAACGATCGCACCCTGCATTACGATAGAATTTATCAACATCGCTAACCGGATAAGGTATTTTATTATCGGCAATAAAATATTCACTGTTATAAGCGCTATCAATGAATTTAAAATGCACACCACGTCCGTCACTGCTCGCTATTACCATACAAGTTTGACCAAAGGGACGTTGGTATTCATACACCAGCATACTGGAATCACGCGGCAGATAATAATCAGCGAAATTGCGTGCTTGATCAACTTTACTGACAATATCACTGGGCCGCATACCGTAAAAAAGCGGCAACAAACGCATCAGTGACGTTTTCCCCGCGCCATTGGTTCCTTCAAGCTGTGTATGGCCGCTTAAATTAAGCTCATTAACCTGCCCTTTCCAGAAACTGTCGATGATGATAATGCGCAGTAGTTGATAGGCTTGCTGAGCCATAAAAATTCCTTGTGTGAATGCTTTTGTACAAAATAGAAAAAAATATATAGTCGTTTAATAAACTGAATTGGGGCTAATTTATAAGGATACAGCCCATTTGTCGATGCTTTTCCGGGCAGATTGTGCTTTCCAATCGCTAAAATAACAATCACCGCCACTATTAAAGCTGCACTGACTTTTTTACCGCCAGGTTGCTCGTTTTATACTCAAAAAATTATTCGCAGCGATGACAACCGGCCAATAAATCCGCAAAAAATGCATTGCCCTTTTTATTCGAAAATTCAATATTACGCTGCGGAATACTGTCAACATCAGGATGATTGGCTATCGCGAGTTCCATACTGCTTTCACGAATAATATGCAGGGTTGGATAGGGGGAACGATTAGTATAATTTGACGGGGCATTTTGCAGTTCGTCTGCAAAGCAATAATCCGGGTGAAAATTAGCTAATTGGTAGACACCTTCATAACCTTCCAACGCGAGCAGATCATTGGCCAGCTCCACCAAATCTAAAAAATCATAAAATCCCTCATAACCACGGGGCAAAATAAATAAGGTTGTCTCGATATTTTTATTGCCGTCTAACAGGCGGCATTCAGCCAATAATGTCTGTAATACCACCTCGCGCTGAGCCTCTTCTGCCAGACAATAACGGATAGACCCTCGTTCAACTTCACGTCTCGCAAAGGGGCAGATATTGTATTTCACTATCACCTGTTTAACCCAATTTTGGGTAGCCGAAATAATTTCATTTTTATCAGTCATATTTATCTATTCTATTGGTTTTTTGGGTTACACTTTTAAAGTGCCAGTCTACACCCATTAGGGGTTTAGTTACACAGCAGGCTCTTTTGATGACAACATGGATTTCCATAAATAACAGCTAGTTCAGCTTGAACTATTCCAGATTCAAAAGTACATTAACAAGATGAAAGTGCACTTTTATTTTTCCAGTCTAACAAAATATCACGTTGAACAGAATCTGCTTCGGACTACAAAAGATTCACACTTAATATGTAAAGGGTCGCCATGACAACAACTACAACAATAAAGAAAAAAACCGTTTCTCTCGTCTTGGGCAGTGGCGGTGCAAGAGGAATGGCCCACATTGGCGTAATACGCTGGTTGTTAGCCCATGATTATGAAATAAAATCTATTTCAGGCAGTTCTGTTGGCGCTTTAGTAGGCGGCATGTATGCGGCGGGGAAACTGGATGAATTTGAAGCATGGGCTGCGGGTATTACGACGCTCTACAAGTTGAAGTTATTTTATGTCAATTGGAACAATGATGCACGTGGCGATAGAATAATGAATGTTTTAATTGATTTGTTCGGTGATTATCAGATAGAAGATTTGCCTATCACCTATACTGCCGTCGCGTCAGATATTAGAAATGAAAAAGAGATTTGGATAAACAGAGGATCCTTATTTCAGGCATTGCGCGCATCAATGGCAATGCCGCTGTTTTTTACCCCGGTTGTCCGTAAAGGCGTTGACCTCATTGATGGCGGCGTTTTAAACCCTGTCCCTATTGCCCCAACTTTTAGCGACCATACGGATTTAACTATTGCAGTGAACCTGGGCGGAGCCATTCATCATCAACAGCATAAATCAGCAGAAAAAACCCATAACGCCTCTCTTATCCCGGTAAACTTAGAAGCCATCACTAAACGTTTTTCCCCCAGCAAAAAAGACCAGCAGGAAAAGGGAATTGACTGGAAAATCTACAATATTGCGGAATTGGCCATTGATGCAATGCAAAGTACCATTGCTCGTCAAAAATTGGCGGCCTATCCTGCCGATTATGTTATAGAAATATCAAGAGATGCTTGCAGAACCCTGGAATTTGAACGTTCCGCAGAGATGATAAAATTAGGTTATCGGATGGCTGAGCATTGCCTGCGTAATGTATAATTAATAAAAAATCATGCTTATGCACTTAACTTAGGTTAAATTAACATCATTAAAAAATGCACCACAGAGCGCACAGAGGACATCGAGTTAAGAAGGAAAATACAACACAAGCAATAATTAGCTTTTTAGTCATTTCTTCGTGTAGCGTTCAGCTCCTCCGTGCCCTCGGTGGTAGTAGTGTCTTAAGCTTTTTTACCTACAATTGGCTGAGTCATCTATATAAGCATGTAAAAAATTCAGAAAATGACGCATTTATTGCACCAGGTGAGTCATTATTGACGGGCAAACAGGTACTTTTTGTCATAGGTGTTTACAAATCTTCTCAAATAAAAATCCCCTCATCGTCTGAGCTAACGAGCGTTATCCGCTCACGCTCATCAATTCTGCCAGCAGCCTCTCCGGCTACTTTTTTATGTTTTTTGATAAAATAAAATGGACAGTTTTCATTCTTGGTATATTATTTATTTAATACATATGAAATTTCATATGTATTATTTTTTAATGAAACATAAAATCAGCATCATAAGCAAATCAGGCTGTGCTGCTTAATAATTAAAGGTGAACCATGGATCCTGTCCAGTTTTACAAATGCTTAGCCGACGATACCCGCCTGCGTTGTCTATTATTAATTACGCGGGAAGATGAACTGTGCGTCTGCGAATTAATGGAAGCACTGCAGGAAATCCAACCAAAAATTTCCCGGCATCTGGCACAGCTGAGAAAATGCGGGTTGCTGATTGATAACAGGCAAGGTCAGTGGGTATTTTACCAAATCAACCCCGCTTTGAGCGATTGGGCAAAACGTGTCCTCTCAGAAACTGCGAATAATAATGCAGACTACTTAATCGACAGCAGGCATAGGTTGTCCCGGATGAAAGGTCGCCCCGAGCGCTCAAATCTGTTGCAGTCAATGAAACTGCCCAGCTGATTAGTTAAGTAGACTAGCGAGGGAATTTTAAATGGGTATTTTTGAACGTTATTTATCCCTTTGGGTTGGCATCTGTATTCTTGTCGGTGTATTTCTCGGCAGCTTAGTGCCGTCAGCCTTTCTGCAGATAGCCAAACTGGAATGGGCACATGTCAATTTAGTCGTTGCGCTTTTAATCTGGGTGATGATCTATCCGATGATGGTGCAGATTGATTTCAGCTCAATAAAGAATGTTGGCAAAAAACCCAAAGGTTTAATGCTCACCCTGATCATTAACTGGCTTATCAAACCCTTTACTATGGCGGCATTGGGATGGTTGTTTTTCAAAGTGTTCTTTGTAGCCTGGGTTGATCCACAGGATGCCAATGAATATATAGCAGGTATGATCCTGCTGGGGGTCGCCCCCTGCACCGCCATGGTCTTTGTCTGGAGCCAGCTGACCAAAGGAGATGCAAATTACACCCTGGTGCAGGTGTCGGTCAACGACATCATTATGGTATTTGCCTTTGCGCCGATCAGCGCTTTTCTGTTAGGGGTAAGCGATATCAGCGTACCCTGGGAAACCTTGTTACTGTCGGTGCTGCTCTATGTGCTTTTACCTTTGCTCGCCGGCATCAGCACTCGCCATTATCTTCACCATAAGCACAGCGTTCAAGGCGTCACGCCTTTTCTTGCTAAAACCAAACCCTGGTCAATAGTCGGTTTATTAGGCACCGTCATTCTACTTTTCGGCTTTCAGGCGCAAACCATTCTGGCGCAGCCTCAGACCATTTTACTGATAGCCATTCCATTACTGATACAGAGCTACGGCATTTTTGCCATTGCCTATGCGGCGGCCAGAGCCATCAATCTACCCTATAACATTGCCGCCCCGGCATGCCTGATTGGCACCTCGAATTTTTTTGAACTGGCGGTCGCAGTGGCGATCTCTTTGTTTGGTTTGCACTCAGGCGCGGCATTGGCAACTGTTGTCGGCGTATTGGTCGAAGTCCCGGTTATGTTGTCCTTAGTTTATTTTGCCAATAGCACCCGTCACTGGTTTGGAGAAGCCTGATGTTTGAAATTTTCACCGAGTTAGCCGACTGGTTAGCTTACGACCTATTACAGTTTACTAAAGGCACTAAGCTTGCCGATGCGCTGCATTTTTTTATAGAAGACACCAGCAAAATTTTTGTCCTGCTGATTGTGATGATATACGTGATCGCCCTGCTGCGTGCCTCCCTCAATGTTGAAAAAGTACGGGATTATCTGGCCGGTAAACATCGCGGTATCGGCTAT
>DATBNI010000542.1:0-3794 GCA_036554425.1 Psychromonas sp. | reverse complement strand
TGCTATCAAGTGCAACTTCCTGCTCCAGCTCTTCATCTTCACGACCTGGCGTTTTAAGGTTTAATTTAGCAATAACAACACGGAATACTGTGTAGTAGATAGCTGCGTAGATAAGGCCTATTACTGGGAACCACAGGAATTTTTGTGAATTAGCAGATAATACCAAGAAGTCAATCAGACCATGTGAGAATGAAGTACCGTGTACCATACCTAACATGTTAGTGACAACGAATGCAGATCCTGCTAGTAGCGCATGGATTGCATATAAAACTGGCGCTACGAATAGGAATGCGAATTCGATTGGCTCAGTGATACCCGTCAAGAATGAAGTTAACGCGGCAGAAACCATGATACCCATGACTTTAGCGCGGTTTTCAGGCTTGGCTGAATGTGCAATTGCGATAGCAGCAGCAGGCAGACCGTACATTTTAAACATGTAACCGCCGGCTAGTTGACCAAAACCATTACCTGCAGCACGTGATGTTTCATCGGCAGACAGGTAACAAGTTAATACACCGTTCAGTTGCTCACCGGCATTGTTTACACAACTACCTGCTTCAAAGAAGAAGGGTACATTCCAGATGTGGTGAAGACCAAATGGGATTAATGAACGCTCAACAACACCGTAAATACCAAATGCCAGTGTCGGGTTTTGCTCTGCAGCCCAATGTGAGAAAGAAGCAATTGCTGCGCCAACTGGAGGCCAAACAACAGCGAGTATTGCACCCATGACGATGGCGACGAAACCTGTCATGATTGGAACAGCACGTTTACCGGCAAAGAAACCTAAGTAATCAGGTAGTCTAATATTGTAGAAGCGGTTGAACATCGCAGCGGCAATACCACCGGCGATGATACCACCTAGCACACCCGTGTTTGCTCCTGGCGAAAGTACTTCGATAGTTTGCATCATAATGAAGTAACCAACCGCAGCAGCAAGACCGGCTACACCATCATTTTTTGTAAAACCAAGGGCAACACCAATTGCAAATAATAATGCCATGTTACCAAATACAGCACCGCCAGCCTGTTCCATTAATTGTGAAACAACATCTGGTAATACCGCGAATTTTGCCGCACCGACACCGAGTAAAATACCGGCTATAGGCAGTACAGAAACAGGAAGCATTAATGACTTTCCTACTTTTTGTAAACTTCCGAAAATGTTCATAACAATTCTCCAATTAGAGGTTAAATTTTATTTAAAAAAAAACAACAAACCTAAACGGTTTCGATTTTATTTAGGCGGAGTATATAGAAGATATTAGTGATGGTTGTGATAACTTGATCACGTTTTTTTCTAAGTTACAATTACTTACACAAAGCGCGCGATTGTTACCCTATGTTACATTCTATTACGGAATTTTTATTGAATAAGGAGACTAAGTGGACTAGCGACCGTGTGGTTTTTGGGGGAAAGTACTTATAAAAAGAAAAAAGTTCAGATGGGCAGGCATCTGAACCATAAAAGTATTTTAATATTAACCGCGAACAACCATTACACGAAATGACCGCCCTTTAAGTTTGCCTTCGCTTAATTTTTTAAAGGCAACTTTAATGACATCGCGTTGTACTGCGATATATGACCAGTTATCTGAAACGTGGATTTTGCCCACTTGATCGCCGCTAATACCATTCTCTCCGGTTAATGCGCCAACTATATCACCCGGTCTGATTTTTTGACGTTTACCACCATCAATTCGAATGGTTATCATGTTTGATTGTTGAGGCTCTTGGTCAAGTAAGTTTAAAAGAGGCAGTTGTTCGGGCGAAATAGACCGATCTAAATAGTCTTCCAGTACAGAGACTTTTTGCTGCTCTTTATCACTGTAAAAAGAGAATGCTAAGCCTTTGTTTCCTGCACGGCCGGTACGACCTATACGATGAACATGCAGTTCCTGGTCGTGGGCGATGTGATAGTTAAAAACCGCACTGAGATTATCAATATCCAGACCACGTGCTGCCACATCGGTTGCAACGAGAATAGTTGCACTTTTATTGGCAAAACGAATTAACGCCTGATCGCGATCTTTTTGCTCTAAATCACCATGCAGAGCAAGCGCGTTAAAGCCCCGGTTTGCAAGTTCATCAGCAACTTCCTGTACTTCTTTTTTGGTATTGCAGAAAACCACAGAGGATTCTGGTTGATACTTTTGTAATAATAAGCGCAGGGCTATCATACGATCCTGGTTATTATCTACTTTATAAAAATGCTGGGCAATAATAGAGTCATCATGTGTAGATTCTGCTTTCACCATGACAGGATCAATCATAATTCGTTTGGCGATACTATTAATTTTTTCCGGGAAGGTGGCACTAAATAATAAGGTCTGGCGCTGTTTAGGGGCTTGATCTATGATTGCATCGATCGATGCCTGAAAGCCCATCTCTAACATACGGTCGGCTTCATCCAAAACTAATACTTCCAAATCATCCAAACGCAGTGTGCCTTTGCGCAGATGATCTTCGATTCGACCCGGTGTACCAACGATAATATGTGCGCCGTGCTCTAATGACCCTATTTGCGGTCCGAATGGGACACCGCCACATAGGGTTAATACTTTAATATTATGAATGGTGCGGGCAAGTCTGCGTAACTCTTTACCAACCTGGTCGGCAAGTTCGCGTGTCGGGCATAAAATTAAACTTTGGATACGAAAACGCTTAACACTGAGCTTCTCTAACAAACCTAAACCAAAGGCGGCTGTTTTGCCGGAGCCGGTTTTGCCCTGTGCAATAACATCTTTACCCGCCAGTACATGCGGTAAACTTTGCGCTTGAATGGGGGTCATTACGTGATAACCTAACGATTCCAGGTTATGTAAAAGATCCGTATGTAATGGTAGTGTTGAGAAAGGGGATTGGCTCAAGGTTTAGATCCTATAGAAAATATGTTGTTTAAAAAAAGAGCGCACTTTAACACTTTGTGAACTGCTTCACAAAGTATCTGGCGTAATATTATCTTTTTTGTAAAAGCGGCGCCTAAACAGGACGGCTAATAATAAAAAACTTAACCAACCCATCGCACCACCGCCAGAGTGATTCGTTGTAACCCTGCTTTGTTCTACCCACAGGTCAAACTCATCCTTAGTCATCTCATCAAAAGTCACATTAGCGACATAGGCCCGATCGGCTAAGATTGAGACAGTTGCGTTTTTTTCGTAGCTCCAGACAACCTCATTGACCATTTTATCCAGATAGATATTCTGGGTATTAAAATCTGCAGCACCGGAGATACTGCTATAAATCACGCCATTAACAGTGAGAAATAATTTATCGAATCCGTTTTCAGATTGAGTTGCCCAGTCAAAGCTGAGTTTTCCTGAGCCTGTTACTTGTCCGTGCAATAAGCTTTTTTCGTTATCTGCAATATCCCCCGATTGTAAACTGTTATTAGCCTGATTTAACTGCCAGGGTGCATAACCGCCGGTAAACCAGGCAATATTTTCTAATTGAAAAGCAGCTGCAGTTGCTATCCCGGTCGCATCCATAAGCGGCAAACCAAGTAAAGATAATTGCCGGACTGTTAACGTTGGCCAATCACTGCTGACTGTGATGCTCTTGTGACTGATACGTGTATCCGAGGGGCTATAGGTGATCATTAAATCACAGCTATTATTAGCAAAAATAAAAGTACACTTTGAAGCATCATAGGAGAAGGAATCATCGCCATCTGCAGTAAATGTTAAGGACGCATTATCATCAGAATTATTTTCTATAATGATAATTTTTGAACGACTCTCACCAATAAGAGTGTCATTGAATTCAAGGTTATCGGGGAGATAAATACTCTT
>DATBNI010000494.1:0-2036 GCA_036554425.1 Psychromonas sp. | reverse complement strand
CGACCAACGCCGAGCAAATAAACAATAAGTGGAAAAACATCACTATCCAATCTTGTTTTTTTGTTGAAATGCTTTGCGCTGTCTGTGGAATACTTTTATTTCCAATATTCATTATGCTGCCTCAGGGTAATACTACTTATTTAACGTTAATTATCAGAACAGAAGGCGCGTTTGTGCCTCCTTTTTTTAATTATGAGATTATTTAATGCTGATATAACCTTGATCTTCAATTATTTTTTGACCTTCATCGGACATGATGTAACTGATAAAATCGAGTGCCGACTGAGCAACATCCTTTTTATATAGTACTATAAAGGGCCTGGCAAGTTTATATTCACCGGAAAAAATATGTTCATTTGTGGCTGAAATACCATCTATACTAAGCGCTTTTACTAACAATTCATTATCGACAGAGCCTAAAGATATATAAGCAACCGCATAAACATTGTTAGCAACCAGTGTTTTAACCATGCCGTTTCCATTGCCAACCAGTGCGCGGGGAGAAATAGCTGATACTTCTATATTATTGATACTGCGCTTCAGGCCCAATATTTTTTCGAACTCTTCCCGCGTACCCGATGACACGTCACGTGTGACGACAATAATAGGTTTATCTTCACCACCTACCTCTTTCCAATTGGTTATTTCCTGGCGATATATTTTCTTTATTTCTTCTCGGCTTAAATTTTTAACCGGGTTTGATTTGTTGATGACGATTGCGATGCCATCATGGGCAATCACTGTGGCTTGCATATCAGCAGTTAATTCGTCACTGGTCAGTTCGCGAGAAGACATGCCCAGCATAGCGGTGCCATTTTTTGCGGCAACAAGGCCTGCTGATGAGCCCATGCCTTGTACCTCTACATCAACACCTGTTTTTTTATGATAAGTCTCTCCCAAAACCTCCATTACGTTGGAAACCGAAGTTGAACCCGCCATAGTAACGGTTGTCTTTGCAGATGCAAATGGGATGGGCGACAAAATCATTGCGGCCAATAAACCAATAACCTTTTTCATAATAAGTTCCATGTGAATCATAACGGTAAGAATATTCATCCGATTATGCACTATAAGCAGTTGTTCTTACAAAATTTTCAAAGCAAAAAGAGGAGCATAAGCTCCTCTTCTATTAAGTTTTGGATATTATTTAACTGGAATATAACCTTCAGATGCGACTATTTTTTGACCGGCATCTGATAATATATAAGCAATGAAGTCACGCGCTTCTTTAGCAACGTCATTTTTAACTAATAATACGAAGGGACGGGCAATCTTATACTTACCGGCAACAATGTTTGCATCTGTCGCTGCAACACCATCAACCGCCACTGCGCTTAATGAGTCATCTACAGAGCCGAGAGAGATGTAACCGATTGCGAAATTGTTGTTGGCGACGATAGTTTTAACCATACCGTTACCATTTCCGACTTGTGCCGTAGGGGTGATGGCAGATACTTTCATACCGTTCACTTTACGTTTAAGTTTTAAAATATCCTCAAATGCGCCACGTGTGCCTGATGCTGTATCACGTGTTATTACAACTATTGGGTTGTTTTCGCCGCCAACTTCTTTCCAATTTTTGGTTTCACCGCGGTAAATTTTCGCGATTTGCTCTTTAGTTAAGCTCTTAACCGGATTTGCATTGTTTACCGTTACAGCAATACCATCACGCGCCATCACAATCATTTCTGTGTCTGCAGTTACTTCTTTACTTTTAACTTCACGAGATGCCATACCTATCATGCTGGTGCCGTCTTTCGCTGCGCGAACACCTGCTGATGAACCTGTACCTTGTACTTCTACATTAATACCTGTTTCTTTACTGTATGTTTCAGCCAGCACTTCCATCACATTAGTAACAGAAGTTGAACCTGATACAGTAATAGTTGTGTTTGCATAAGTAAGTGGAGATGCCATCAGACCCAATGCTGCTACTAAACCAATAACTTTTTTCATAATTAATTCCATTCTATGTAAATAAAAATTGCGCGTTGTTTAAATATAATTTGTACTCCCTCTCTGGAAGTGAGTGTATT
>DATBNI010000479.1:0-3709 GCA_036554425.1 Psychromonas sp. | reverse complement strand
ATTCTATTATATATACGTAAATTATTTAATGTATCTACTTATTAAAAATTATTTTACACATATAGATTATACTATTTATTTAGACCTTTAGACCCATTTAATAAAATATAATAAAAATATCAATAAGTTATAACGGGTCTAACTTAAGGGTCTAATTAAAATCTATTTAGCCCAAAAAGACCCAGTGATGAAAACACCAAATAAACTAAAAACAACGCTTGCAATACTAAAAATAAAGCGTTACAGTTAGGTCAACTTAATTAATGGAGATTTTAAAGTTATGAAAACAGAAATGAAAAAGGTTTGGGTTTACGTTGAGAGTAGAGATGGCAAAAACTCGCTAAAAGTATCTTGCGAAAAGTCACACACTACGTTTAGCATTGAATGCATGAACCTAGCTTGTGCGCCAGTTGTTGAGATTGAAATAGCAATTCCAACATTTAGCGACGACGAGCTTAATAAAATTATTCACGGCTCTTTACTTGAGCAATTAATGACTGAGAGAGACAGCGTAAAAAGAGAGATGATTGAAAGGCTAAACCGTATCGAATCAAAGATATCTGACTTGCAATGTTTAGACTTTAAAGTAAGTGGTGACAATAATGCCTAAATACAGCATAAAAGTAAAAGGTAAAACGGTTAAATTCAGCGCTGAAAATCAACGTGAAGCGATTTCTAAAGCTTTTAGCATAAGTACATACTATTGTGATTTAAAGCGCTTAGATTCGCGCTGGTGGCTTTTAATCTATCCAGTTGGTTTTTTGTTGGGATGGTTTTTTATGAATGTTTTGATGGGGGTTTAGTTATGTTTATGAGAATTGCCATTAAAAAGATTAACGATTTAATTAAGCGTGATGACTTTGTTGAGATATCTCATGTTTACGATATTTATATGATTATCAAGTTTAAATCAAAAGAGTGTAAGATTGATATCTTTGGGAGGGTAGAATGGAAACTTTAGAAGATTTAAAAGCGATTCGTGATAATGCTACAGAAGGAAAAACTCATGTTTGCATTGAAGGTAAAGAAATTAGTTACTGGAATGATGATGACTGCGATTGCCTAGCGATTTCAGGCGATGGAATTTACCTTTCTGGAATGCGCTCACTATCCGATATAGAGCGAATTATTGAATTGATGGAGTTACTAAAGGATATAACTGAAAATGAAGATTTGGACGATTGTCGATTTTTAGCTGTTGAGAGGGTTTTAAAATGATTGACCAAGAGTTAATTGATTGTGTACAAAGATACATAAATAATGACGATGATTTAAATCCAGAAAAAACAAAAGAGCTTTTAAATAACTACACTTCCTTAATCGAGCAAAACGCAGATTTGCACAAGGAAATGGCAAAGTATAAAGCGCAACTTAAAATCCTGATTCATTGCAGTGATGAAAATACAGGCCGCGAGCCTAGCTTAAGCGTGTTTCATCGCGAAATTGATATTAGTAAGGGGTTGATTTGTTATGGCAACGAACTTTGAACCAGCAAAACCTAACTGTGCGTTATTAATACGATTGATGAAATGAATAACGTATTTATTGACACTGGCATTATGCTTTATTTTGATACTGCAATTGATAATGAAAATATTTCGGTTGATGTTACTAAAAGCATAATTAACAAAATGATAAACCAGCCTAGCTCAAACTAGGCTTTTTTATTTTTAGCTTTGTGGTAATATTACATTTAATTATTTTTAATTTTAATGGTGAGATTATGGAGCTTTGGGAGGTTGCAAAAAAAAGTGTAGGAAAGCCACCTAAGTTTGAATCGCCAGCGCAAATGCTTGACAGGGCATATCAGTATTTTCAGTGGTGCAAAGATAACCCTATTCATGTTCAGAAGCCTTTTTCAAGTCAGGGTGAAATTATATATGGCGATGAATTTAAGATGCGCGCAATGACCCAAGACGGTCTTTGTGTTTTTTTAAATATCGGGGTCTCAACTTGGCACGACTACAAGAACAAACCGAAATATTCGGAAGTCACTAAACATATTGAGTCGGTAATGAAAGAGCAGAAGTTCACAGGGGCAGCTGGCGGCGTTTTAAATGCTAACATCATAGCTCGCGACCTAGGACTTAGAGATGCGTCAGAGATTGAGCACAGCGGCAAGGTGTCGCATGATGTAAAACAGATAACGCATGAAATGGACCCGCAAGAGGCTACACGCATTTACCAAGATATGATTAATGGCAAATCTTGAGATAGACTTTAAAAATCCAAATTACACAGCCGTCCTTGCAGAGCGTCAAAGACGGCTTTATTTTCTGCGTCAAAATCCAAAGGCGTTAGCTGCTGCTAAGGTTCACTATAAAAATAACCCATGGGATTTTATTACTGATTGGGGTATGACATTCGACCCGCGAAATCTTGAGCGAGATTTGCCCGCAGTTGTACCGTTTATTCTATTCCCTAGGCAAGTTGAAGCGCTTCAATGGGTTCATGCTAGATGGCGAAACCAAGAGAGGGCGCTAATAGAAAAGACGCGTGACTTCGGGCTGTCTTGGTTATCTATCGCTTATGGGTGCACTATGTGGCTGTTTTGGGATGATTACACAGCAGGTTATGGTTCACGTAAAGTCGATCTGGTTGATAGGCTTGGGGACCCTAAAAGTATATTTGAAAAAGGTAGGCAGTTTTTAAGGTTTGTACCAAAAGAGTTCTTGCCAAATGGCTATAGAGAAAAAGAACACGCAAACTTCTTAAAGATAACCAACCCTGAAAACGGATCAACGCTTACTGGTGAGGGCGGCTATGATATTGGCCGCGGTGCACGTACATCAATTTACTTTGTCGATGAGGCTGCATTCCTTGAGCGTCAAGAAGCTGCTGACGCTGCACTATCGCAAACTACAAACTGTCAGGTTGACATATCAACACCAAACGGAAATGGTAACTCGTTTTATCGTAAGCGCTTTAGTGGAAAAGTTAAAGTGCTTACGCTTAGATGGACGGATGACCCGAGAAAAGACAAAGCTTGGTATGATAAACAGGTCAGGGAGCAGGACCCGGTAACAGTAGCTCAAGAAATTGACGTTGACTATGATGCATCGGTTGAAGGTGTATTAATCCCCGCTGCTTATGCTAGGGCATGTATTGACGCACATAAAAAGCTTGGGTTTGAACCGTCCGGCAGTAAAGTTATTGGTTTTGATATTATGGATGGCGGTAAAGACTGGAATACAGAAGTTATGCGACACGGCTCTGTAGTAACTCATATGGCAAAGTGGAAGCACAAGGAGCATGAGAGTAGAAAGTCATACAAGCGCGTTTACAATCTAGCTTATGATAACGGGGCTAGTATTATATATGACTCTGTTGGTGTTGGTTCGAATGCTGGTAGTAGCTTTGATGAGTTTAATGATGAGCGAAGCACAGAAAACGGCTATATGAAAGTTGAGTTTACTGGGTTTAATGCTGGTAGCAAGGACATTGTTAACCCTACCGATGAATACGCCCCAGGCAAAACAAATAAAGATAAATTCTCAAACGTTAAAGCGCAATCAACTTGGTCCTTTGCTGACCGAGTAAAAAACACTTACATGGCATTGGAAGAAGGTGAGCAATTCAATGATGATGAGATGATTAGCTTTGACAGTGAATTAATCGATCCGCAGGTGCTTGATGAGTTCATTAGCGAAATGAGTCGGATATTGCGAGACACTGACAACAATGGGAAATTCATGAAATGGAAACACCA
>DATBNI010000514.1:0-5804 GCA_036554425.1 Psychromonas sp. | reverse complement strand
CCCCTGGGTAATATTATCTGTTCGCTGAAAGGCTCAAAAAACAGGTCGTAATGGGCCTTTCAGCGAACAGATAATATTACCCAGGGGGAACAGGGAATCCGCACTGCAGCCAGTGGTTGCCGATTATGCAAAACGCTTGGAGTATTACGCAATGAAAGCCCCGTTACAGTGGTATAATTTTTTTGATTTTTGGCGTTTAAGTGGAAAAAACAATGATAAATAAAGAAACAAGCATCATCTTTGGTGCTGAACGGTTACGCATAGAAGATGTTGTCGATATCGCTGATGGTGCCGGCGCTAAAATGAACAGCAGCCCTGAATTCACGGCAAAAATTGACCGTGGTGCGGCTTTTTTAGAACGTTTATTAAAAGAAGACGGCGTGATTTACGGGGTAACAACGGGTTATGGTGATTCCTGCACTGTTTCTATTCCGGCTGATCTGGTCGACGAACTGCCGCTACATTTGACCCGTTTCCATGGCTGCGGTTTAGGTGCCAACTTATCTGAGCAGCAAGCAAAAGCGGTATTGGCAACGCGCTTATGTTCTTTGTCACAGGGTTACTCAGGCGTGACGCATAATTTGTTAAATCAGATTATTACCTTGATAAATCATGATATTTCACCCCGTATCCCCGAAGAAGGCTCAGTGGGAGCAAGTGGTGATTTAACGCCTCTTTCATACCTTGCTGCGGTATTAATTGGTGAGCGTGAAGTCATTTATAAAGGTCAAATCCGCCCGACCGCCGAGGTGTTTGCACTGTTAAATATTAATCCGATTAAGCTTAAACCCAAAGAAGGCCTGGCATTAATGAATGGCACGGCAGTGATGACAGCACTGGCATGCTTAGCCTTTAAACGCGCGGAATACCTGGCTCAGGTTGCCACTAAAATAACAGCTATGGTCTCGGTTGCCATGCGGGGTAACGATTTTCATTTTGATGAAGGTTTATTTGCCGTAAAACCACATCAGGGGCAGCAGCAGATAGCCGCCTGGCTGCGCCGTGATCTGCAGGCGGAAAGCCCCCCCAGAAACAGCGACCGTTTACAGGATCGTTACTCCCTGCGCTGTGCGCCGCACGTGATAGGTGTATTGCAAGATACCCTGCCATGGTTAAGGCAACTGATTGAAAATGAATTAAACAGCGCTAACGATAATCCCATTATCGATGCTGACAACGAACGGGTTCTCCACGGAGGACATTTTTATGGCGGTCATATTGCAATGGCCATGGATACCTTAAAAGTGGCCGTCGCCAATATTGCGGATTTATTAGACAGGCAGATGGCCCAACTGATGGATTACAAGTTTAACAACGGGCTGCCGTTTAATTTAACCGGCGCCGAAGGCCCGCGCAAACCGATCAATCATGGTTTTAAAGCGGTACAAATTGGCGTTTCGGCGTGGACTGCCGAAGCCCTGAAACAGACCATGCCGGCCAGTGTATTTTCCCGTTCCACTGAATGTCATAACCAGGATAAAGTCAGCATGGGCACTATTGCCGCGCGGGACTGCATGCGCGTGTTAGTCTTAACCGAACAGGTAACGGCCGCTTCTCTGTTGGCTGCGACTCAGGCACTGGTAATAAGAAAACGCCATAACGAGTTGGATGAAACGCATTTAAGTGAGGGTTTAAAAGCAATCACCGAGTCTGTTTTGAGTGAATTCGAACCGGTCGAGGAAGATCGTCCTTTAGAGGCCGACTTGCGCCACTTTATGACTCTGATCCAAACCCGTCACTGGGAATTATATTAATTCAATCGTTACAGGTAAAATCAATGAATGTCAGAAAGCTTAACTTAAGCGCTGAGATCAGGTTACTGACCTCTTTTCAGGATGCGGATCCTATGGGGGTCATTTATCACGGTAATTACTTCCGTTTTTTTGAGGAAGCACGCCGGGTATTAATGGAAAAAATTAATTATGGCTATAGTGAAATGGTCGCCTCCGGTTATATGTGGCCGATCATTGATTGCCAGGTTAAATATATAAAAGCCATCCCTTTTAACCATAATATAAGAATAACAGCCGCATTAACTGAGTGGGAACACCGCCTGCGTGTTGATTATGTTATTTATGATGCTAAAACCGACCTGCGCATGACTAAGGCGAACACTAGACAAGTGGCCGTGAGTATCGCTGAGGAGGAGATGTGTTTTGCCTCCCCCACGGTTTTTATAAAAAAATTGGAGCCCTACTTTGTTGATCAATAAGAAATTATCAGTTTTATGCTGCGCATTTTTATTTATCTTTGCAGCTTCGTCACAGGCACAAACGCTGACCGATATAGAGCATAAACTGACCGCCCATAAACTGCTTCGCGGTCAGTTTATACAGACCAAAACCATGCAGATGTTTAATCAGCCGCTGCTTTCAACGGGGCATTTTTTACTGCACCATGAGCATGGTTTAGTATGGGCACAAGTTGAGCCTTTTCCGGTTTCATTGGTATTAGTCAAAGATAAACTTAGCCAGCAGTTTGCAGGACAACCTGCCGAGGTGATCCAGGCTAAAGATAATCCCATGGTTTTTT
The DNA here is from genome assembly GCA_036554425.1 of Psychromonas sp. Classification (GTDB taxonomy): domain Bacteria; phylum Pseudomonadota; class Gammaproteobacteria; order Enterobacterales; family Psychromonadaceae; genus Psychromonas. The sequence continues at coordinate 3,272 of DATBNI010000514.1, read as the reverse complement.
ACTTCAGCCATCTGTTTCTGTCACTCTTTAAGGGCGATGTTGCGGCATTAAGTGAGCAATTTACCATTAAGGTCAGTGAAAATGAGCAGAGCTGGCAGCTCCTGCTGACCCCCAAATCCCCCCCCCTGAATAAGATATTCGCCAGCATCTCTATCCTGGGTGACAAATTTATTGAACAACTGCAGTTAACTGAATTAAACGGCGATATTTCTTTGATTGAATTTAATCAGCAGCAAACCCAGCCCGTGCAACTGAGTGATGAGGAACTGCGTGCTTTCCAATTCTAAATTAGCCGCTCTCTGGTTGTTTTTTATCTTATTGTGCGGCGCCGCTTTGCTCAAACAAACACTGCTGCAGCCGGATTTTCCGCTGCAAACCGACGTTCTGGCCCTTTTACCGGAAAACCAGCAGGATCCTGTTGCACAACAGGCCTTCGGGCAAATAGCCGCTAATCTGAGCAACAAAGTGGTTTTTTTATTCGCATCTGATGATAAAGCACAATTGGTCGATGGCGTAAAAGCCTTCTCAGAAAAGTTATTACAAACCGAACTTTTTGCACAATTTTCGGCACAATTAAGCGAGCAGGATCAGCAGTCATGGGGGAAATTATATTTTCCCTACCGCGCTCAACTACTTAATGAAGCACAAAGAGCAGTTTTAAAAAATTCACCTCAATCCCAGGTGACTAAGGTGCTGCAGCAGGTTTACACCCCCTTTTCCGGCGTCACCGGCAGTGAGCTTAAAGATGATCCTTTTTTATTATTTCGGGACTTTATCAGCGGACAGGGCGCGGCTTCTAATTTCACTTTAGAGCAGGGTTATTTAGCTACTTCATATCAAGGGAAACACTACATAATTTTGCATGCGGAGCTGCTTGAAAGCCCTTATAACATGGACCTGCAGAGTAAAATTAAAAACCTGACAACACTCGAAAAAGAGATAAAAACACGGTTTGGTTTACAAATTTTACATACTGGTACGCTCTTTTATGCCGCCTACGGCACGCAAAGTGCCGTTAATGAAATCAGTACTATTGGTATAGGTTCATTAGCCGGTATTATTTTATTGATTTTACTCGTTTACCGCAGCGTATTGCCGCTCGCACTGGCACTGCTGTCGATCAGCTGCGGATTATTAGTGGCTTTTGTGGTCACAGTGGCGGTCTTTGGCAAGGTCCACCTTTTCAGTTTAGTCTTCGGGGCCAGTTTAATTGGCGTTTCCATTGATTATGCTTTTCATTACCTAACCGAACGTTTAGTCAGTAAAGATAACTGGCAGCCGGATTTAGCCCTGAAGCATATTTTTAATGCTATCACACTGGGATTGCTGACCAGTTTAATAGGTTATTTAGGCCTGTTAATTGCCCCCTTCCCCGGTTTGCAGCAACTCTCTCTTTTTTCTGTAGTCGGTTTATTGGCCGCTTATCTGAGCGTTGTTTGCTGGTACCCGTTTTTAACAAAAACAGCAAGTACAGCAGCCGTCCCCAGGCTGACATTTTTAAGCAGCTGGTTAAGCTTGTGGCAAAACCCCAAGCTGCGTTTGTACCTGCCGCTTAGTTTATTGGTTTTGTCATTTATCGGTTTTACAACGCTGCGTTTTGATGATGATATTCGTCAGTTGCAGGCCTTGCCTGAAAACCTGAAGGCCCAGGAAGAACAGATAAAAACGGTTTCCGGTGTCGGGCAAAATCAACAGCTTTTGCTGGTCAGAGCGGACAGCGAGCAGGCTTTATTAATCCGCCTGGAAGAGGTTGGAGAGCAGCTAAGCCAGTGGAAAAAACACCGGGTATTATCTGATTATCAAAGCATCGCCCAATATCTGCCCTCGGAAAAAACCCAGAAAGAAAATTTTAAATTAGTTGAATCTTTATATCAAAGACAAGGCCGGCGGCTTTCCGCACAATTAAATTTTTCGACGCCGATCCGTTTTGAGAGTCAATTTAAGTTATTAACAGTGCAGGACTTTTTATCTTCCAGCGTGTCTCAGTCTTTAGGATTTTTGTGGTTAAAAGAGATAAATGGCATACACTCAGCCGTTATTTTACTTCACCAGGTTAAGGATCCCGGGACAATTAAAGCATTTATCAATTTGCATGATGATTTAACTTATCTGGACAAAGCAGATCAAGTCTCACATATTTTCAAAAAATACCGCGTCCAGATAAGTAAACTGTTAATAGCCGCTTACGGCCTGATCAGTCTGTTGTTAATCTGGCGCTATGGTCTCAAACTGGGGCTTTTGGTTATCGGTCCGCCCGTTATTGCCGCCTGCGCCGGGCTGGCGGTGACCAGTGTTGTCGGTATACCGATCACTATCTTTAACTTACTGGCCCTGATCCTGATTTTAGGCATTGGTATTGATTACACTCTGTTTTTTGCCGAACAAAATAAAACCCATGCAGCCAAGCATACCCTGCTTGCCATTACACTTTCAGCCCTTACCACTGTATTGTCATTTGGTTTATTATCCTTGAGTGAAACACAGGCAATTCATGGTTTCGGAATCACTCTGTTAAGCGGTATCATTGTCGCCTGGATTTTAGCGCCGCTGGCCATGAAAACCCGTAACTGACAGGTCACCATTATGAAAAAAAATCACTTTCCCCTTTTGCTGCTGTGCGCTTTAATGTCTGCTTGTTCAATGCAGAAAAATACGCTGCCGGTACAGGTTGAAGTCAGCGACACGCTCTTGGTGACTTTGCCAACGCCTGCAATGTTAGGTTATTCCCTGAATGTCAGTCAGTTGATCAGCGCGCAATGGGCGCAAACAAAACAGAAAAAATTGCTGATCCAGTTACAAGTAGATTCAAAGCGTGTGGTTTTGGTTGGTTTTTCAGCCTGGGGTGCCCCAATCCTTAGACTGACCTACACAGGTGAGCAAATACAGACCTCGGTGATGGCCGGGTTGGAGGATAAACTGCCAAAGCCGCAACAGGTATTATTGAATTTAATGTTGTCACTCTGGCCGGTCAGTGCATGGCAAAAACCCTTGGATCAAATTGGCTGGCAACTGGTTGAACGGGGTTTATTGCGGCAATTAATTGATCAACAAGGTAATATTGTCGCAGAAGTGACTTATCAAACTCGCCCTGCTATCGATGGACTGATACAGTTCAAGCATCATCAATTAAATTATACTATCACCATAGAAACGCATAAAACCGATTCAGAAACACAGAGACAGTAAATGGATAAACAACACAGAGAACAACACAGGCAAGCGGTTTTTCCTGTTTGTTTATTACACTATGACCTCTACCACTTAGGCAGTTG
>DATBNI010000451.1:0-2194 GCA_036554425.1 Psychromonas sp. | reverse complement strand
ATAAAGAGCTCGCTGAACTGCAGGGGCAGGCGAATCCTTTGGTCAAAATTGCGCAAAAATTTGCTTTGCAAACCGATGTATTGTGTTTTGATGAGTTTTACGTTGACGATATAACAGATGCAATGATTTTAGCCGGCATGTTAACCGCATTATTTGAGCAGGGCATTGTGCTGGTCGCAACCTCCAATATTCACCCCGATGATCTCTATAAAAATGGCCTGCAACGAGCACGTTTTTTGCCTGTTATTAGCTTAGTTAAGAGCCATTGCGAAGTGTTCAATTTAGACGGTGGGCGCGATTATCGCATTGGTCGTTTAATCAATAGCGAAATTTATCATTACCCTTTAGACAGTGGTGCCGCCCGGCAGATAAAAAGTGCCTTTGAAAATTTAGCTGACGGGGATAAAGTTTATGGCCAAAATATAGAAATTAATTCCCGTTTGATTCCCTCAATAGCCAATAGTATTGATACCTTAAGCATTGAGTTTTCATCACTTTGTGACGGACCAAGAAGTGTATTGGATTATATTGAAATGGCCATATTATACCGCACTGTTATTATCGCCAATATAAAGCAGATGAATGATTTGCATAATGATATCGCCAGGCGCTTTATTGCCATGATCGATGAATTTTACGACCGCCATGTGGCGGTGATTATCTCTGCTGAAGTTAATATATTAGATCTGTATGTTGGGGATAAGCTTGATTTTGAATTCCAGCGTTGTATATCACGTCTCTCGGAGATGCAAAGCAAAACCTATTTAATGCAGGCCCACCATGTTGAACAAAAGCCGCAAAAGTAATAAACAAATAACATCGGGAAGGGCTTTCTAACTGCTCGCTTGGCATAAATAGACCAACGACAAAGAATCGCCTTAATTTCTTCAATAATTATTTCAATATTAGGGTGATCTCTGCTTCCTTTTTCTGTATAATTCTGTCGCCCACGTTATCCACCTCCCCAAAGTTTATAGAGTGGATCTGTTTACGCTTGACGTATTCGAAGGGATACGAAATGGCAAAATACATTTTTGGTTGTCAAAATTGACAATCATATTTTTTTAAATCATTAATTTGGGTATAACTTAATGAAAACTTTTGTTGCTAAACCAGCTGAAGTCAAACGCGACTGGTTTGTAGTCGATGCTGAAGGTAAAACTTTAGGCCGTTTGGCTACTGAAATCGCTTTACGTTTACGTGGTAAACATAAAGCAGAATACACTCCACATGTTGATACCGGCGATTACATCATCGTTATCAATGCAGAGAAAGTTACTGTAACAGGTAATAAAGCTAAAGGTAAAATCTACTACCACCACACAGGTTTCATTGGTGGAATTAAAGCGATCAGCTTTGAAGATCTTATCAAACGCGCACCTGAACGTGTTATTGAAAAAGCTGTTAAAGGTATGTTACCACGTGGCCCATTAGGCCGTGCAATGTACCGTAAGTTGAAAGTTTATGCTGGTACTGAGCATCAACATTCTGCACAGCAACCACAAGTTTTAGACATCTAATAGGATTAAAACAATGGCAAATCAATACTACGGCACTGGTCGTCGCAAAAGCTCTGTAGCTCGCGTGTTTGTAAAAGCAGGTAGTGGTCAAATCACTATCAACAAGCGTAACATCGATGAATACTTCGGTCGTGAAACTGCTTGTATGGTTGTTCGTCAACCATTAGAACTTGTTGGTGCTACCGACAAATTCGACCTAAACGTCACTGTTAAAGGTGGTGGTACTACAGGTCAATCAGGTGCTATCCGTTTGGGTATCACTCGTGCATTAATGCAGTATGACGAAACACTTCGTGCTGAACTACGTAACGCCGGTTTTGTTACCCGCGATGCGCGTAAAGTTGAGCGTAAGAAAGTGGGTCTACATAAAGCACGTAAACGTCCACAGTTCTCAAAACGTTAATATTTCGTTTTCAAGAATTGAAAAAGCCCAGTTTATACTGGGCTTTTTTTTGCTTGTTATTTAGTTATTTTGAGCTTATGGTTTCTGCTCATCTATTTTGATATAAGGGATATTATGCTAACCGAGTCGATGGTTGAAAAACTTAATGAACAAATAAATCTGGAATTTTATTCTTCAAATCTATATTTGCAAATGAGTGCCTGGTGTGAGGATAAAGGCTTTGAAGGCGCGGCTATATTACTGCGCGGGCATGCAATAGAAGAAATGTCCC
>DATBNI010000447.1:0-2985 GCA_036554425.1 Psychromonas sp. | reverse complement strand
TTGTAAACTCTTATCATCACCTCTGTATTTGCTTAACAACAGTTTTGTCAGACTGTTATTTTCAAGGCTTTCGGCCAATAGTTGGTGAAAATTATCAAGGGAATAAAGCGAAGAATCAGACATAAATATTTCCGGGAAAGTATAAAAGAGTAAACAGATAGTAATATTAACAGTTATCTGCGCTTAATAATAAATTTCTTGATTTGTAAGAAGATGACATCACTCGGGCCGGTCTAGCCTTCAGGCTTATTTCTTGAGTATTGCTGCCGATATTTATTCAGTCTCTCGTATTTTTATTTACATTGGGTATAATGCGCCAGCTATATTCTGGAGTCTGACATGTCTAATTATCAAAATCGCTTTGGCGGTATACAACGCTTATACGGCACCCAAGCGCTAAATAAATTTCAACAAAGCCATATATGCGTAATTGGCATTGGTGGCGTGGGCTCCTGGGTTGTGGAGGCCCTGGCGCGATCCGGTATTGGCCAAATCACTTTAATTGATATGGATGATATCTGCGTCACTAATACCAACCGCCAGGTACATGCATTAGCAGACACCATAGGCGAGATGAAAATAGAAGCCATGGCAAATCGCTGCCGTTTGATAAACCCGGACATTAAACTGAATTTAATCGATGATTTTATTGATAAAGAAAACTGCTTTGAATATTTATCAGACGAATTTGATTATGTATTTGATGCAATAGACAGTATCAAAGCCAAAGTGGCCTTAATCGCCCACTGTAAACGTAATAAATACCCGCTGCTTACCTGCGGGGGTGCGGGGGGACAGTTAGATCCGACGCAAATTCAAGTTGCTGATTTAACACGCACCGTTCAGGATCCCTTAGCCGCTAAAGTACGTTCGGAATTACGCCGATTTTTCAATTTCACTAAAAATCCTAAACGCAAGTTTAGAGTGGATTGTGTTTTTTCCACTGAGCAATTAAGTTATCCGGATCAGCAGGGTGAAGTGTGCCAGCAAAAATCAGCATCCGATGGCAATATGAAGATGGATTGTGCGACCGGATTTGGCGCATCAACCATGGTAACCGCCAGTTTCGGTTTTGTGGGTAGCGCATACATGCTGAAAAAAATAGCCCAAAAAGTTCAATAAAAAGGCCGAACAATCGTTTTCATTCCTCAGAGAAAGAGGCAAAGCATATTTCAATACTATTTTAGCCTTTCAGCTTTCCAGCCTTTTAGAATTAATGCTATCAAGTAAGGACTGCAATTTATTCCAATATTTAATATGCACTTGCTCTGCTATCAGCACATGAGTACCGGCTAAAGACCCCTTAGCTAAAAAATTGACTGCGCCCAATACCAACTTATACTCAAGCCTGAGCCTTTTAATGGTATTTTGTAATGCTAAAGATCTTAACCGGGCACAGTGATAATTCTTATAGGTTTCAAAAACCCACAAGCCGGTAACAATTGCGCAGGCAATGAGTATCATATTTGCCCAAACCAGTTCCAAACCGTTAAATTTCAAGCCAATAAAAAGGGTCGTCGACACAGACAATATAATTAAAATACCCTGCAGAGAAAGCGATCTGTAGCGGCTCTTCTCGGCCCTTGCTTCGCATCTTTTAATGATCAGGAAAAATGCACTGTCTAATTGATTCTTAAGCAGCTCCCTTTGATCCAGGGCAGGCAAAATTGTAATGTGCGCGGGTAATATAACCTTGAGTAATGTGGGTTCAATCATAAGCTTAATCTCAGCTGAAATTGTACGCCCTAGCCATTTTAAACAGCAGATTAAAGTGAACCGGGTATAAACATTACTTATGATAGTACAAATTTCACTCACAGAGGGGCGAGAAGCCAAATATCCGCATGGGAGAATTTTTGCTCTCCTTGCTAGCATTTTTTAAGTTATATGCAGCTCTAGCACATATTTGGTGTGATAAACCATTTTAAACCCGCGGAGCTTGTATCTATTTCAATACAGGCAACCGCAGCATTTTGAAATTTTAGCGCAGCTTTATTTTTATCCCCGCTGATAAGCTGCGTGACAAGATATGCAATATTGGGTAAGTGCCCGACATACATAACAGCATCTTCCGTGAGTTGGTTAATTAACTGATCGGGATCATCATTTGGATTCAGCCCCTTGATCTCAGCTATATTATCAATTGCCAGGGCTTCAGCAAACAACCTGGCTGTTTGCTGAGCCCTAAACTTCCCGCTGTGGTAAATTTTACTAATAACAATATGGTGATCTTTTAAATAAGCAGCAACCCGGCGAACTTCATCAATACCAATATCTGATAAAGATCTTGTGGGATCGACATCTTCAGGATGGGCGATGCCATGCTGGACGAAATAAAGCGTTTTCATCTTATTCCCCTTATGTGTATCCAATTAACTGACTGATTTGTACCTGCCGGATAATTTTCCGACAGGTACAAAGTTAACCACTAAGTTCGTGATAGATCCAAGAGCTCACGTAACGCAACCTGACACATACTAAACTCCGGGCTACTAACGGCCAATAGTGCATCAGCCATACGTTGCCAGCGATCAAAGAGCATATGATTTGCGGAGTGCCAGTCAACATAGGCATCCGCTATATCCGTACTTTCTTTGACCATTTCTAATATACTTTTGGTGATCCGCATATGTTGCCATTCAAGATCATCACGCATCGCTTCTCTGGCAAGTGATTGCCAATTATTGTCTGCGGGTAACAGGCTAAGCTGCTTAGCCACATCAAATAATTTCAAATGCTCGCCACAGTGGAAATAAACTTGCACGGCAAGTTGAGGTTCAATTTGTACTTTTGCGGCAACCGAAATAACCCCCAACATAGCATAAATTTTATCCACACTTGTCAGAGAATGTGCCAGGCTTTCAGGCACATTCTTTGCGCTTAAATCAGCAATTGATTCCTGTCTGTGAACAAGAGATGATCCTGTTAAGATATTATCAAGTTGTTCCGTTAACGTACTCAGAGGGTGCTGATATTGTTTAACCA
>DATBNI010000424.1:0-2107 GCA_036554425.1 Psychromonas sp. | reverse complement strand
ATGCTAACGGCAGTGCTATCACATGTAAGGCAAAAAAGCGGTTTAAGGTCGCACCTGATATAACATAATCACCCCGGATCCACAGGGTCAAATCATCGCCAATAATGGGGATTGCACCAAATAAAGAGATAATTACCTGTGCGCCCCAGAAAGACATCTGCCCCCAGGGAAGCAAGTAGCCCATAAAGGCTTCCGCCATCAACGCCAGGAAGATTAACATGCCAAAGATCCAGATTAACTCACGGGGTTTTTGGTAAGAGCCGTAGATTAACCCTCGGAACATATGCAGATAGACCACCACAAAAAACGCAGAAGCGCCTGTTGAATGCATATAACGCAGCAACCAACCATAGGGCACATCACGCATGATATATTCAACCGATGCAAATGCTAATTCCGCAGAGGGGTTGTAGTGCATTGTCAACCAGATACCGGTCAAGATTTGGTTAACCAGCACCAGCATGGCTAATGAACCAAAAAAATACCAAAAGTTGAAGTTGACCGGGGTGGGGTATTGCGCCAAATGTTTGTTCCACGTTTCCGTCATCGGGATCCGTGCATCTATCCAATCGAGCGTGCCAGTGACTAATTTATTCAGCATTAGGCGTCTCCTTTATCTAAGCCGATAATAATCGCCGTATCACTAGTGTAATAATGAGGTGGGATGACTAAATTTAATGGCGCAGGGACACCTTGGAAAACACGGCCGGCCATATCAAATTTCGAACCGTGGCAGGGACAAAAGAAACCCGACTCAACGCCCTGGACTTGTTCAGAAAAAGAATCTGGTAGATAACTAGGCGAACAACCTAAATGGGTGCATATACCCACAGCGATAAAAATCTCAGGTTTTAGTGAACGGCCTGAGTTTGTTGCGTAATCGGGTTGTTGCGGCTCGTTTGAATTAGGATCACGTAACTGACTGTCAAGCATTGCTAGTTCATCAATAACTTTTTGTGTGCGGGATACAATCCAAACAGGTTTACCACGCCATTCAACGCGAATTAATTGCCCTGGTTGGATTTTTCCTATATCAACAGCAACTGGTGCTCCAGCTGCTTTTGCTTTTTCACTTGGGCTCCAAGATTTCACGAAGGGTACCGCTACTGCAACGGCCCCCACTCCACCAACAACAGCTGTTGTTAATGTCAGAAACTTGCGGCGACCAGAATTAACAGGCGCATTGCTCATTTAACCATCTCCATTGTGAGCTACATTCAAGCAGTTCTCTATACCAAACTGATAATGCAATACACTATCAAACAGATAGCTTGATAGTGTATTGCATAAACTCGCTGAATTCTAAAGAAATACCACCTTATTTACAAGTGATTAACATGGTTTTGCGACAGGGAATAGAGAAAAGCATGGCTTAATTGACCATGCTCTCATTAACAGGAGGAGCTTAGCGGTAATTCATAATATAAATGTGAATAAGCGCATTTATTCTGTGTTATCCATAATTGACGTTGCACCGGTTTTTGCTGATGCTGCGAGGTCTTTATCAATCCAGAACAGCGCTTTCCCCTCTTCTCCTAGCAAGTCAATTTTATCCAATATTCTTTTGAATAATCATGTGTGGAGAAGGCAGTATGGGCCAATTCATTTATTTTTTGTGATTAAACATTCATGCTCGTAGGTCTCAATAAAAGCTGCTTTTAATGATTCATACTGATATGGCGGCGGGCTGATAGTACCTATAATGGGCAATGCGCTGTTTCACTGACATAAGTGACAAAAGATTCATATGGGACATTTCTTCTATTTCATGTCCGTGCAGTAATAAAACCGCTCCTTCAAAGCCTTTATCTTCAATTATTGACTCTTTCAACATAATAGCCCTCTAAATTAAAAATAGATGAGCGCAAAATGACTAAATAACAAGCAAAAAAAAACCCAGTATAAACTGGGCTTTTGCAACTCTTGAAAACGAAATATTAACGTTTTGAGAACTGTGGACGTTTACGTGCTTTATGTAGACCCACTTTCTTACGCTCAACTTTACGTGCATCGCGGGTAACAAAACCTGCGACACGTAGTTCAGCACGAAGTGTTTCGTCATACTGCATTAACGCACGAGTGATACCCAAACGGATAGCACCTGATT
>DATBNI010000401.1:0-3636 GCA_036554425.1 Psychromonas sp. | reverse complement strand
TCCAGGGCGGTCTGCCAGCTGGGGTGCGGCTCACTGATGGATTTAAATAAGGTTGTTTTTTGCGTTGAACTGCTGCGTAAAACAGTCGGATCTCCCCATACGGAAATATCCGCTTTTTTCATTTGTGCTTCAGGGCTTAACAGAAAATTAATCGCCACCAGCGCCCCCTCCTTTGCAGAGGCATTCCATGGAATAGACAGGAAGTGAATATTAGATAGCGCCCCCGCAGCAAGCGCATAAGCGGTTGTGGAATCTCTTAACAGTCCGTTTTTCTGTGCACTAAATACCTCATTAGGATTAAAGGAGATCGCCAGATCCAATTCACCATCATCAAGTAATTGGATAGTTTCCGCGCTGCTGTCCGGGAACTGTTTACCCTGACGCCAGGCAACCTGATGAAAGGACTCTAAATATGACCATAAAGGGGCAGTTATCTGCGCAAAAGTATTGTTATCAACGGGCTGATACAAAGCGTCAGTATTATCACTGAGTTCGATCAATACAGATTTAAGAAAACTGGTACCATGAAATGAAGGAGGCCGGGGGTAACTGAGTTTATTGGGATGGCTCTTTGCATAAAGCAGCATTTCCTGATGGCTCTGCGGGGGATTATTTATCTTGTTTTTGTCATAAATAAACACCAGCTGTCCAACGCCCCATGGGGCTTCTAAGCCCAGTGTCGGTTCGGCAAAATCACTGTCTACGGGCAGTGATTTATCAACATATTGCCAGTTAGGCAGGCTTGTCACAAAGGGGGATGTGAGCAGATTAAAGTCCTTCATGGATTTGAAATTTTCGCCATTGATCCAAACCATATCAATACTGCCATTGCTGTCTTTACCGGCGGTTTTTTCTGCCGCCAGACGCGTAATAGCTTCGGAGATATCGGTGACTTTTACATGTTTAAGAGTAACGCCATGTTCCGCCTGAAGGCGCTTGTCTGCCCAGCGTAAATAGTTGTTAATATCCTGGCTGCCGCCCCAGGCGTAAAAATAAACAGTTTGACCCTTAGCTTTTTGTTCAATCTCATGCCAATTTACATTTTCTGCCTGACTGAGCATTGTCAGCAGTAACAGGCTGAACAGGGCGATTAATTTTCTCATGATAGATCCTTTTTACGCGTCCAATTAAAATATTGCTCAACCCAGCGCAGCAGCGTTTGCGGTGCATGATTTTTCTTCCACATTCCGGCTGTAAATTTATTCGCTTCACTCATGGTCGGATAGGGGTGAATAGTACCGAGAATTTTATTTAAACCCAGTTTGTAACGCATTGCCAGGGTGAATTCTGCAAGCAGGTCGCCCGCATGGGAGCCGACTATGGTTGCACCTAAAATGTTATCACTGCCCGTTGCGGTTAATACCTTAACAAATCCCAAGTCATGGTCATCGGTAATGGCGCGATCTAAATCATTTAATTCGTATTGCGTGACTTCATAGCTTATATCCGCCTGTTTAGCTGCTTTCTCATTCAGTCCAACCCGCGCAACTTCAGGATAAGTGTAGGTTGCCGCAGGCATGACTGAATAATCGCTTTTGAATTTTTTAAAACGACCAAATAAACCGTTCACAGCAGCATACCAAGCCTGATGCGCGGCCGCATGGGTTAATTGAAAAGGCCCGGCAACATCGCCAACGGCATAAATATTTGCGTATTTGGTTTGTAAGTAGTCATTAACCGCAATGGTTTTTGTCTCTGTCAGTTCAATACCCAGCTCTTCTAAGCCAAAACCGCTGACATTTGCTTGTCTTCCAATCGCCACTAGCACCAGATCAAAGGCTTTAAAAACAGTCTGCTGTTGAAACTCTAATGCCACTGACTGGCTATCTTCATCACGGGAAAAGCCAGTCACGTTATGATTCACTAATATTTCAACACCTTCTTTCTTTAATTGCTGACTGACCAGATCTGCAGCATCTTGATCTTCTCGTATTAGTAGTTGCGGTAAGCGTTCAACAAGGGTCACATCACTGCCAAGGAGGTTAAAGCACTGAGCTAATTCACAGCCGATAGGGCCTCCGCCAAGCACCAATAGCTTTCTAGGTAACTCGGTCAGTGACCAAATCGTATCGGAAGTCACGTAACTGGCCTGCTCTAAACCGGGAATTGGCGGTATAAAAGGTTTTGCCCCGGTCGCGATAACAATATTCTGTGTACTAATCACTTTGCCGTTTAATTCTACCTGCCAGGGTGAAATGATTTTTGCTTCACCCTGCATACAAGTGACGCCCAAGTCTGAATAACGCTCAATTGAGTCATGGGGCTCGATTTTTTGGATCACAGTTTGTACACGCGTCATCACTTTTTTAAAATCAATATTGTTTATTTGCGCGTCCACACCAAACTGCCGGGCATTTAATATCTCTTTAATATTATGAGCCGTTCTAATTAATGCCTTGGATGGCACACATCCTGTATTTAAACAATCCCCACCCATTTTATGTTTTTCAATCAAGGTCACTTTGGCTTTTACCGCCGCGGCAATATAAGCCGTGACAAGTCCACCGGATCCCGCGCCAATCACCACCATGTTTTGATCAAAAGACCTTGGTTTCTGCCAGCCCCGATAAACTTTATTTTGCTTAATGCTATTGATAACAAATTTACTGGTAAGCGGAAGTAATCCTAATACCGCAAGGGACACTAAAACGGAAGGAGAGAGTAAGCCGGATAATGAGTTGATATTAGCAAGCTGAGTACCTGCATTGAGGTAAAGCATGGTGCCGGGTAACATACCGAGTTGACTGAACAGGTAATATTTTTTGGCCGGCATGGTGGTCAAACCCATCAGTAAGTTGATCATAAAAAAGGGAAAAACCGGGATCAGTCTCAGCGTAAGCAGGTAAAGGCTGCCATCCTTTTCAATACCTTGATTTATCGTCTTAAGTTTTCCACCAAATCGTCTTTGTACCCAGTCCTGCAGCAGATAACGACTAAACAGAAAAGCTAAGGTAGCCCCTATGCTACTTGCAAAGGAAACTAATAAAAGACTCCACCAAAAACCAAATAATGCGGCACCGAGCAGCGTGAAAATAACGGCACCGGGAACTGACAGGGCGGTACTAACAGTATATAAGATAAAATAAATCACACTGGCAAGCAGGAAGTTGTTATTGATATATTCGTTGAGTTGCGTTTGGTATATTTTGGCATTTTCCAGGGTTAGCTGGTCACTAAACTCAAAAACGAACCACAGTGCGAAAAAGGCTAAGATGGCAATAATTATTTTTTTTCTATCCATTGATAATTTTCCCTCGGTTAAAACTAAACTATAGTACTCAACAGACCGTGAAGATCTAAAAAAAATTTCCGTGTTAATCAGTTATACCATTGCGCTTAATTAAATGGACAAACAATTGCATAGGAAAAACAAAAATGAGAGATTAATGAGAGAAAGCAGACTATTAAGATTAAAAACAATGCAGTGAGTGTGGATTTTAACAAGCAAGATTGAGCAGATATTTGTGCGGATTGGCATGAGTTGCCGCAATTCTGTGAATCAGAGGACAAGTGGCACTCTGCCTAGGGCGTGTTGACCTTTCGAGTATGATTTTTTAACAGCATGGTAAAGGGTTATAATATATTTCGCCAAAAACCAACTACAACACCAAACCATGCCTAGATTAATGTTAACCA
>DATBNI010000328.1:0-5222 GCA_036554425.1 Psychromonas sp. | reverse complement strand
AGAAAATAGGAGTGAAAAGAATGAACATTTCTATTTTCACTGACCGTTTCTTTAGCAGCTGAAATGGATTGCCCCATAACTTGTCCGCCAAAAACGATGCCAGTACCAAGATCTTGGTTGGTACCACGGAATAGGTTTTCTTCTAATTTTTCTAAATTCAGCTGACTTAGAAGATCATTTAGTACTTTACTCATTCTAGCTCCCCAAAAAAAGGGCGTTAATAAGCGCCCTTTTTTACTTGCAGATATTATTACAAAGACATCAATAGTGCTCTGACCATTGAAAAATCAGCAGGAAATTCTTTTGACAACAAATCTAAATTGGCACGAGAAGCAAGCTCTTCAGGAATGAAAATATCTCGCCCTAAAATCTCTTCTACGCTTTCTTTAAATTTAGCAGGATGCGCTGTACATAAGAATAAACCTGTTTCGCCTTCTTTCAACTGTTTTGTAAGTTCACTGTAGGCAATTGCTCCATGGGGTTCACATAAATAGCCTAAATTATCCAATTCAAGCAAACTCGCACGCGTTTGTGCGTCGTTTAACATGCCGTAACCAAGTTCAGAAAGAGACCAACCTTGCACTTTAAATAACTCTTCAATACGTGGCCAATTATTGGGCTGACTCACGTCCATCGCATTTGAAAGCGTGGGAATCGTCGCTTTAGGCGTCCAAGTCCCATCCTGCAGGTAACGGGGAACGGTATCGTTTTCATTGGTCGCCGCGATAAAACGTTTAATCGGCAAGCCTAAAGATTTAGCTAACAAACCCGCAGTCAAATCACCAAAATTACCACTGGGAACAGAAACAACTAAGTTATTCCGCTGCGTGGCAGATAGTTGTGCCGAGGCTTCAAAGTAGTAACAGATTTGCGCTAGCAGGCGGCTAATATTGATTGAGTTTGCTGAGTTTAGACCAACGGCTTGCTTTAACTCTTGATCATCAAAAGCCTGCTTAACCATGGTTTGACAATCATCAAATGTGCCTTCAATGGCAACAGTGGTAATATTTCCACCTAATGTGCAGAACAGCTTTTCTTGCAGCGGGCTTATTTTTCCTTTCGGGTAAAGAATAACAACATTAATGTTTTCCATATTGAAAAAGGCATGGGCAACAGCAGCACCGGTATCGCCGGAGGTCGCCGTTAAAATAGTAATTTTATCGTCGCCCTTAAATTCAGCTAAACACTGGGCCATAAAACGCCCGCCAAAATCTTTAAATGCTAAGGTTGGACCATGAAAAAGCTCCAAGGCATTAATATTATCCGTAACTTTTTTTACCGGTGCTTCGAAAGTAAAAGCTTTTGAAACAATATTATGAACCGTTTCTTTGCTTAACTCATCACCAATTAAGTGAGATAAAATTTCAGTTGAGCGATCAACTAAATTCATTTCCAAAAGCGCATCAATATCAGCAAGCGGGATTATTTTTTCGGGGAAAAAAAGCCCTTGTCCGCGTCCTAAACCTTGTTTAACGGCTTGTTGAAAGTTTACTTGCTCAGTGTTGTCTTTGATGTTGTATAATTTCATAATTCTGTTCCTAACACGCGCGCGCCCTGTTCATCGAGGCGGCAAATATGACAAAATCCTTCATCATTTTGAAGAAAATTATCTGTTAACCAATGTTGTAATGATTGCGCCTGGATAAGATCAGTCATTACGGCAAATACGGTCGGACCTGAGCCCGATATCCCCATCGCTAATGCGCCGCTTTGCTCTGCAGCAATACGCGCTTCTTTAAAACCTGGGATCAGTTGTGAACGATAGGGCTCAGCAATAACATCCTTGAACATTTTTGCTGCAAGCTCGGGCTGATTAGTGTGGCTGGCATGGACAAATGCCCCTAAACGCCGGCCATAGGTTAAGGTTTCGCTGAGGCGATATTGCGCAGGTAAAATATTGCGCGCAGCCGAGGTTGAAATACTTATCCCGGGGTAAGCAACGACCCAATACCACTCTTTAAATGAAGGTAGCGTTTGGCTGATAACCCCGCCTTCATTAATCATCAGCTGCATTCCGCCAAGGTAACAGGGAGCAACATTATCATAATGTATGCTACCGCTGATTTGTCCTTCCATTTCGCCCATTAAAAGGAGCATACTGTTTTCATCAAGCGCGTACTCATGCCATGCGTTTAATGCTTCTAATGCGGCAACAATCGAACTGGAACTGGAGCCTAAGCCACTGCCAACGGGTAAATTTTTCTCAAGCGTCATTTCAACCGGCAATATTTCTTTATGCAGTTTTTTTAATGCTGCCTGATAACCTAAATAACATTGGTAGACAATATTCATTTTAAAATCGGTTGGCAGTTTATCAGCGTAACGACCAACACAGGTTAATGAAAAAGCAACATCACTGCTTGATATTTTGACTCGGTCGCCGAATAAATCACCATTAACTGGGGTAAGCGCGCCCCCCAATACATCAAAACCTACGCTAACATTTGCAGTCGACGCGGGAGCATATGCAACAATACTCATCTTAAAACTCCTGTCTCAAGCTTAATGAGCCTGAACATCAGAACATTATGTTCAACCAATCTTTTATTCATCCTAATAACTCCTGTCTAAATTTAATACCATCCAGCATCGGATCACAATATTGCACGTCATACGCCCATACTAGAACTCTTGTTTCCAATTTAAGGTACGTAAGACATCGGCAAAGACACCCGCAGCGGTCACTTCTGATCCCGCGCCGTAACCACGTAAAACCAATGGAATAGGTTGATAATACTGACTGTAAAATGCCAATGCATTTTCACCGTCTTTTACTTTGTTAAGCGGGTCATCTTCGTTAACCGCTTTAATACTGCATTTACACTTACCGTTTTCAATACCGCCAATATAGCGTAACACTTGACCGTTTTCGTCCGCCTTAGCCTGAAGGTCGGCAAAATAGGCATCAGCTTCCGGCAAGCGAGTCATGAATTCATCAACACTGCCACTCTCATCAAAACCAGGGGGTAATGCAGGTTCAATTTCAACATCATCAAGGGATAACTCCATCCCCGCCTCACGTGCTAAAATAAGCAATTTTCGGGCGACATCCGTGCCACTTAAGTCTTCACGAGGATCCGGCTCAGTAAAACCAAGGTTACGCGCTTCTGCTGTTACCTCGGAGAATTTCTTACCATTGTCCAGCTTACCGAAAATAAACGACAATGAACCCGATAAGATACCGTTAAATTTGACTAACTGATCACCCGCTTTAAACAGGTTCTGCATATTTTCGATGACCGGTAAACCTGCGCCAACATTGGTATCATACAAGAATTTACGACGTTTCATTAAAGCGGTTAAACGCAGTTGGTGGTAATAGTCCATACTGAATGTATTGGCTTTTTTGTTGGCAGCAACAACGTGGAAACCCGCGCCCAAAAAGTCAACATAACGGGCGGCAATCGCATCATTGCTGGTACAGTCAACAATAACAGGGTTAATAATATGCGAGTCATTAACCATAGACTGCATACTGGCCAGAGATAACTCTTGTGTCGCATCGGCTAATAAATCACGCCAGTTGCTTAATTGGATGCCTTGATCGTCCATTAACATCTTACGACTGTTGGCAATGCCGCAGACACGAATTTCAATATTTCTTTCTGATAAGTAAGCCTGTTGACGATGCACTTGATCAACCAGTGCAGCCCCTACGCCACCACAGCCGATCAGGAACATATCGATATATTGCACACTACCAAAAAAGCTTTGATGACAGGCGATAACCGCTTCTTTGGCTTTTTTCTCCGATACAACAGCTGAAATAGAACGCTCAGATGAACCCTGCGCAATCGCAGTCACGTTGATAGAAGCTTCCGTTAAGGCGGTTAGAAAACGCGCTGCCACGCCGCGCGCTTTTTTCATGCCATCACCCACCAAGGAAATAATGGCCTGCTTCTCAACCACATCAATCGGCTCTAATAGATTATTTTTAAATTCTAAAGAAAACTCTTCATTTAATGCAAGCAGGGCTTTTTGTGTATCACAGGAGTGAATACAAAAGCTTAAACTGTATTCAGAAGATGATTGAGTAATCAAAATAATCGATACACCCGAACGTGATACGGTAGAAAATATCCGCCCGGCCATGCCAATAATGCCTTTCATCCCGGGTCCTGAGATACTCAGCATGGAGAGCCCTTTAAGATCAGAGATACCTTTTACCTGCATCGCCTCGTCCCCATGTTCTACTCCAATTAAGGTACCACTCGCTTGCGGGTTATGCGTATTTTTGATTAAACAGGGTATATGATGCTGCGCTATCGGAGCGATCGTTTTAGGGTGTAAGACTTTAGCACCAAAATAAGAGAGCTCCATGGCTTCGGCATAACTTAACGAACTTAATAGTTTTGCATCTTTTACTAAACGCGGATCACAACTGTATACTCCATCTACATCCGTCCAGATCTCACAACATTCGGCTTTCAAACAAGCCGCCAAAACAGCAGCCGAATAATCTGAGCCGTTACGACCTAAAACCAGTGTTTCACCCTGCTCATTCCCTGCGGTAAAACCAGGCATTAAGTAGATAGCATTTTTGACAATGGTCTCTTTTTCAAATAATGCACGGGAAACTTCAATATCGATTTGCGCTTCAAGATAACCACCTTTGTAAGCAATCAACTTTTCCTGTGGTTTAATAACAACTACTCTATGACCCTTAGCGATTAACAGTTGCTTCATACAGGCGACACTGAGCAATTCACCTTTACTGAGTATTTGAGCTTCGATACTGGCAGGGCATTGTGCCAGCAAACGCACACCTTCAAGTAAATCACTTAAATGTGACAATTCACGCTCAAAAATAGTTTTCAGTAATTCATCTGCAAACTCTGCATAAGTCCCCTTCAGTGCTTTGATCAGATCAGCAAAAATATGCTGAATATCAATTAAATGGTTTTCTGAAGATATACCCTTACTGGTTTTTTCAACAACAGCGACTAAGTTGTTGGTGACACCCGCTGGTGCAGATAAAACTAAAGCAATTTGAGATTGCTGCTGATTACTAATAACAATATCAGCAACCTGATTAAAACCTTCGGCATTTGCTAATGATGACCCGCCAAATTTAAGTACGCGCATTGATACTCCCTGTTATAATACGAAAAACCCGCAGATATGCGGGTTTAGTAAAAGCGATGATTTATTTAATAAATAGAACAAAAGCAGATCCGTTATTTAAGCGCCCTGCAAAAAAAAAGTTAAATTGATGAAATAAC
>DATBNI010000320.1:0-10835 GCA_036554425.1 Psychromonas sp. | reverse complement strand
CGTTGATTAGCAAGGTACTCATTATAAGTACCTTGGAAGTTAACCAGGCTCTTATCTTTAATATCAATAATACGCGTCGCTAACGATGAAACAAATTTGCGGTCATGACTGACAAAAATCAAGGTACCCTGATAAACTTTCAGAGCATCATTTAATGCGTCAATGGCTTCGATATCCATGTGGTTAGTAGGCTCATCCATTACTAATACATTAATATCCTGCATCATTAACTTGCCAAATAAGAGACGGTTTTTTTCACCACCGGAGCAATTTCTGGCTTTTTTATTAGCATCATCGGCGGTAAATAATAAACGGCCCAACATACCCCGCACTATAAGGTCATCGTGTTTAATGGTGCGCCACTGTGAGATCCAATCAAACAGATTTAAGTCATTATCGAAGTCTGCAGTACTGTCCTGCGGGCAATAACCGACAGATGCGTTTTCAGACCACTTAACCACACCTTCTTTGTTTTGCAGTTCATTCACTAAACAACGCAGGAAGGTGGATTTACCGACACCATTTTCACCGATAACGGCTAATTTTGCGCCTGCTTCTAAAATCAGTTCACCGCCCTGAAATAACATCTGATCATCAAAACCATGACCAATGTTTTCCAGGATTAACGCCTGGCGGTGCATTTTTTTACCTTCTGGAAAACTTAATGAAGGTGACATACGACTTGATGGTTTGACTTCATCAAGTTTGATTTTATCCATTTTTTTAGCGCGTGAGCTCGCCTGTTTTGCTTTAGAGGCATTGGCCCCAAAGCGGTTGACAAAGTCCTGCAATTCGTTAATTTCAGCACTTTTCTTGGAATTTTCTGCCAATAATTGTTCGCGAATCAAACCTGCTGCGGCCATGAAGTATTCGTAATTACCGGGGTAAATACGTAATTCACCATAATCAATATCAGCCATATGGGTACACACTGAGTTTAAAAAGTGCCGATCATGAGAAATAATAATCATGGTACATTTACGCTGGTTAAGCTCGCCCGACAACCAGTCAATAGTATTAATGTCCAGGTTATTGGTCGGCTCATCGAGCAACAGAAGATCGGGGTTGGCAAAGAGTGCTTGCGCGAGCAATACGCGTAATTTCCAGCCCGGTGCAACCTGCTGCATCAAGCCAAAATGAAACTCTTCTTCAATACCCGCCGCTAACAATATTTCACCGGCACGACTTTCCGCGGTGTAACCATCCATTTCAGCAAATTCGCTTTCCAATTCGCCAACGGCCATACCGTCGGCTTCAGTCATTTCAGCTTTCGCGTAGATACGATCACGCTCTTGTTTCACTTTCCATAATGCAAGATCGCCCATTATAACGACGTCAATAACATTATATTGCTCAAAGGCAAATTGATCCTGGCTTAAGGTACCCACTTTAATCCCTACTGTGAGAGACACATTACCTGAACTTGGTGCCTGCTCACCACTGAGAATCTTCATAAAAGTAGATTTTCCACAACCATTTGCGCCGATCAAACCGTAGCGGTTGCCTTTACCAAATTTAGCTGAAATGTTTTCAAACAAAGGCTCAGCGCCAAACTGCATAGTGATGTTAGCTGTACTTATGATAATTTGTTTACTCCAGGGTAAAATTCTTTAAATTCAAAGGTAAGGTTATATAAAAAACATTACCTTGTAATATTTGGTCGCAGAGTATACCAGTGAAAAGTGTTAACTGCATTACACTTCGTCTTTAAAAACGAATAAAAAATAAGCAAAATAATAAAACCATTTAAATTTCAATTGCTAAATTTAGTTGATCAATAATAGCTTATCGAGGTTTTTTTGTTTTTAGCCTCTGCTAAAGATATTTTGTGGGGATTTAATGTATTTTAGCTGCTATCTCTTATTAAGTTATTCAAGTGCGTATCGGGTGGCAAAGGACTGCCTGTTAGTCGCGTGTTTAATTTGTCTGCCGGTTATTTAGCTTAAGACTGTTACCTGAGTTCTTTACGCAGTATCTTGCCGACATTACTTTTAGGCAGTTCATCCCGGCGTTCAAATAAGCAGGGGATCTTATAACCGGTCAGATATTTTTTACAGTGAGCTATGAGCTCTTTATCACTTAAGGACCTATTACTGACATAGAATAATTTTATTTTTTCGCCGGTTATTTCATCGGGGATACCGATAGCCGCTGCTTCAATAATTTTCGGATGAAGCGCTGCCACCTCTTCAATCTCAGATGGATATACATTAAACCCGGAGACTAAAATCATATCTTTTTTGCGATCCACCAGGCTGAAAAATCCGCGCTCATCCATTTTACCAATATCACCTGTTTTAAAAAAACCATCTTGGCTAAAAGCATTGTCGGTTTCTTGCGGTTGTTGCCAGTAACACTTCATCACCTGCGGGCCTTTAATCTGTATTTCACCCATTTCACCGACCGCAAGCGGGTTGTCGTTATCATCGGCAATACGCATATCCGTACTAGGAAGGGGTACACCAATATTGGATTGAAAACGTTGTTGCGTATGCAGCCCGCCCGCCACAACGGGCGAACATTCCGTCAGTCCGTAACCTTCAATAATACTCATCCCGGTCAATGCTTCCCATTGTTCAGCGATATGTTGCTGGGTCGCCATGCCGCCGGCAATAACAATACGCGCCTGGCTAAAATCTAGCGCTCTGAAGGAGGTGTTTTTTAACAGGGCGTTTAACAGGGTATTGAGGCCGAATAACATGGTGAAGGGATATTTCTGTAACTCTTTCACTAAGTTTTTGAGATCTCGCGGATTCGTTATCAATAAATTTTGTCCGCCCATAAACATCAGCATCATCATACTGACTGTATTGGCGAAAATATGATAAAGCGGTAAAGGTGTGACTGCTTTTTCTTTCTCCAATAATGTCCTTGGACCAAAATGAGCGAAAACCTGGAGGACATTGGCAATAATATTCTGATGGGTTAATACAGCGCCCTTAGCAATACCTGTGGTGCCACCTGTGTATTGTAAAAATGCCATATCTGAAGGTGCAACAATAGGTCTGACATAATGCTGGAAAGCGCCTTGTGTTAATACTCTGCGCATTGAAATGGCCGACGGCAGATAATATTTAGGCACCATTTTTCGAATGTATTTAACCATAAAATTAATTAAGGTGCGTTTATAGACGCCTAATTGGTCACCAATACGGGTCAAAATAATATGTTTAATATCGGTATCAGCTAAGACTCGTTGCAGGCTGTTACCAAAATTGGTAACAGCCACAATCGCCGTTGCACCGGAGTCTTTTAGCTGGTGGCGCAGCTCTCTTGGGGTATAGAGCGGATTAACATTAACTACCACCAGTCCAGCCCTTAATGCACCAAATAATGCAATCGGGTATTGAAGCAGGTTGGGCATCATCAGTGCAATCCTTTCCCCCGGCTGCATCTTGAGTGTATTTTGGCAATAAGCCGCAAAGGCTTTACTTTTTAAATCTAACTGCTGATAAGTGAGTGAATGGCCCATGTTGATAAAGGCAATATTAGCAGAATATTTTTCGCAGCAATGTTCAAACAATGCTAATAAATTATCGAACTCAGCCGCATTAATTTCGTGAGGAACATTGCTGGGGTAGCTTTTATACCAAGCTTTATCGGTTAGGGGCATGGTTAGTCTCAGTCGAATAGTAGATATTATTATTGTTATTATTATAACCAACTGAAGGCAAGATGCAGGTTAAAAATGTGTGTTTTCTCTGTGCATAACACAAATTCCATTCAATCAAAAAGCAATGCTGTGCTGGTGGGCACTTTTTAATTCATGAGCAAATGCTTATGCACAATGACGGCACTATTGAATATTTGCCAAGCTGCACAGAAGAATCCTTATGTTTTGGCAAGCTGCTTGTTATTCAACTATAGTTTTGGCAATGAGTTGTAAGCTACAGGAGGTTAATATGTCTGAGCACCATATGTACAAAAAAATTGAAATGGTTGGTTCATCTAAAATCAGTATTGAAGATGCGATCAGCAATGCCGTTGCAGAGTGCCATAAGACGGTGAAAAATATAAGCTGGTTTGAAGTTGTAGAAACGCGTGGGCATATTGTTGATGGCAAAGTGGGGCACTTTCAGGTAACCATTAAAATAGGCTTTAGAATAGAAAACAGCTAAGCTGAATCAGCTTTAATAGAAACTGAGCTGTTCTTTGGGTAAGGTCGCCATTATTTTTCATACTCGCGTTTTTTTTGCCAGTCCTCAAGTTCCACCAAAACTAATAAAGCACCGTGTCCGCCAAACTCTAGCGGAGCCTGATGGAAAGCTAAAATATCCGGATGCTGGGCTAACCATAACGGCACCTTCTTTTTTAAAATATGTTTACCCACACCATGCATCACACTGCAGCAATATAATCCTTCTTTTTTACAGCAGATAACCAGTGCGCCCAATTCTCGTTTAGCTTCTTCCTGGGTTAAACCGTGCAAATCTAAAATAATTTCAGGTGAAAAATCACCGCGGCGCAATTGCTTAAGCAAATATTTGTCAGCATCCTGGCGTCTGTAACGCACTGGCCCTTCTTCTGCCAGGTGGGGTTCAAAACCATCGGAAAAATGGCTTGTTTCGAATGATTCTTCACGAATTTGTTTCAGGATCTGCCTTTTCTTCATATTTTTAGTCGGCAGTTTTATGGTATCCTGCTGTAATTTTTTTATACCTGAAAACTCAGCACTAAACAGTGAAAAATCATCGTTTTTATTTTTATTTGTCATGGTCTTTCCTACACTGTTTTGTATGCCTAACGAGTTTACCTTAATTGGAGAATAAATTGGATACGATTTTTAAAGAAGAAGCAATAAATGAACTGCTAACAGTCCAAGATCTGTTGCGCTGGGCGGCGACAGAATTTAATAGTGCAGAGCTTTTTTACGGGCATGGTACCGATAATGCATGGGATGAAGCAATTCAGCTTATTTTACCTTTGCTGCATTTACCCTTAGACAGTAAGCCTGCGATTCTGGATGCACGTTTAACACGCCGGGAGCGTGAAATGCTGGTGGACAGGATTGTCGTGCGCATTGAAAAGCGCATTCCGGTGGCTTACTTAACCAATAAAGCCTGGTTTGCCGGGTTAGAGTTTTATGTTGATGAGCGTACGCTGGTGCCTCGTTCGCCAATTGCTGAATTAATTGAAGCGCATTTTGCGCCCTGGGTGTCTAATGCGCCTAAACGTATATTAGATTTATGCACAGGCAGCGGCTGTATTGCGATCGCTTGCGCTTATGCCTTTCCAGAAGCGGAAGTGGATGCCGTTGATATTTCAGAAGACGCATTAGACGTTGCTGAAATTAATATTCAGGGTCACGGCCTGGAGCAACAGGTTTTCCCCATTCAATCGGATCTTTTTTCGGGGATCGAAAATGAAAAATATGATCTTATTGTTTCCAATCCTCCCTATGTTGATGCGCAGGATATGGACAATTTACCGGGGGAATATAAACACGAACCCGAATTAGGCTTAGCCTGCGGAATCGACGGTTTAGATTTGGTACGTAAGATGTTGTCTCAAGCAAGTTCAAAATTAAATGAAGATGGAGTATTATTTGTAGAAGTAGGTAACTCCCAGGTCCATCTTCAAGATGCTTACCCTGAAATTCCATTTACCTGGATTGAGTTTGAAGCGGGCGGGCATGGTGTCTTTGTCTTAACCAAAGCACAACTTGATACTATTAAAATTTAACTTTTTAAGTCATTTTTCAGAATCACTGCGGCAAATTTTTATGGTCTGCAGTTTTGTACAATTTAAAAACGGGAAATAATTATGGCTGGCAGCAGTATTGGTCAACTCTTTAAAGTAACCACCTTTGGCGAAAGTCATGGTGCAGCAATCGGCTGTATAGTGGATGGTATTCCACCGAATTTAGAAATCACTGAAGCAGATCTGCAGCATGATTTAGACAGACGTCGTCCGGGGCAGTCGCGTTATACAACGATGCGCCAGGAGAAGGATCAGGTTAAGATTCTTTCTGGTGTTTTTGAAGGTAAAACAACAGGCTGCAGTATAGGTTTGATGATTGAAAATACCGATCAGCGCTCTAAAGATTATTCTGAAATTAAGGACCTGTTCCGTCCGGGTCATGCTGATTACACTTATCATCAAAAATTTGGACACCGCGATTATCGCGGGGGCGGTCGTTCTTCTGCGCGTGAAACTGCGATGCGCGTTGCCGCGGGTGCGATTGCAAAAAAATATTTAAATGAACAGTTTGGCATTGTCATTCGTGGTTATTTAAGTCAGTTAGGTGATATTAAAGCAGATTCAATTGATTGGAATGAAGTGGAAAAAAATCCCTTTTTCTTTCCTGATCTGTCTAAAATCACGCAGCTTGAAGATTATATGAAAGCCCTGATTAAAGAGGGTAACTCTGTGGGGGCGAAGGTAACAGTGGTGGCATCGGGTGTGCCTGTCGGCTTGGGCGAGCCGGTATTTGATCGTTTAGATGCAGAGCTCGCGCATTCATTAATGAGTATTAATGCGGTCAAGGGGGTTGAAATAGGAGACGGTTTTGCTTCTGTTAGTCAAAAGGGGACTGAGCATCGTGATGAAATGACTCCGGAAGGTTTTTTATCAAACCATGCGGGCGGCATATTAGGCGGGATTTCAACAGGCCAGGACATTATCGCCCATATTGCCTTAAAACCCACCTCCAGTTTGACTATCCCAGGTCGTACTATTACCGTCAATGGCGAAGCGACTTCGATGATAACCAAAGGGCGTCACGATCCCTGTGTCGGTATTCGCGCTGTGCCCATTGCCGAAGCACAGATGGCAATTACATTGCTTGACCATCTATTGCGCCATCGAGCTCAGAACCTGCATGTGACAACCAATACGCCTTTTATTAAATAACTTAACAGGGCTCAAATCAATTCCACTCATCGGATTCTTTGATAATATATCCTCCAACCACTTGAAGATGCATCTTCAAGTGGTTGGTCAATCAATTGAGATTCACTCGGATTATTGAGTTTAGATTAAAAAATCATCCCGAAGAGCTGCTGCTTTCGCAGTTCAAGTTGAAAATTTTCAGTTAGTTGGGCGTTATTGCAGATAAATAATGACACTATTGAAGCTGCAACTTTATATTGTTATCAGCCATGACAATCACTGTTCCTCTTAAATTAAAATTGATAGAAAAAGACAGGTTATCTTCTTTTAAGTTTGACTTTTACGCTATCAATAATATATTTAGAAGTGCGAAATGTTATATTTGGGAGATATTTTATGGTTAATAAAAGATCCGAAATAGAAGATAGTCGTAATCTTGCCCAGCGAATAGTGGGCATTTTACTTTTAGACCCCTGTCCAAAATGTCATAAATATTCTTTTACAGCAGCAAGTTACGGAAATGAAGGTCATTGTTCTACCTGCGGTTATACGACACCTTTACTAATTCCGCAGGATGAGGAGTAAAATTCCATGGGGAGCTTTCTTGCCTAAATTGAAAAAGAGTCAGCAAGGATAACTACTCTTTTCATTCGGAATTAAGATCGCGGTGATACCTGTTTTATCAGATTTTATAATCTTACCTATGACTCAATTTTTTCCGATAAAAATAACAACTCTTCACTTTTTAATAAATTGTTCGTACGGCCCCTTCATAAAACTGCTTTGCAGCTTGCTAGAGCGCCCTGGTCTTAAGCTATTTGTCTGTTTTTTATCGTTATGATTGTTAAATTCCCTGTATCGGATTCTGTCTCTCGTACAATCCCTTGTTGATGCTCTAAATCACCATTTCATTTTTAACCAGAGAGTTGATTGTATTTCGGTTCGAACAGATTCTCAGCCTAAATCTAACTGTTAGTTTTTCCGAGAAATTGATCTGCTCTGGATAAGTGCGAGAGAAACAAAATGCAGTCAACAGGTGAATGAGCGGGCGTTATTTGTCGGGAGCTTTTTGACATAGGACTTTTTAGATAAGATCAGGGGATAAATAACAACTAAAGGGCAATATGCCCTTTAGTTGTTATTAATCCTGGTAAGTGAAACCAAAGTTTGAACGTAATGTTGCAAATGCACGGTTGGTTATATTACGTGCTTTGTTCTTTTTATCGAATTGTAATACGGCATTTTTTAGTTGTTTAATATTTTTCATCTTTTTACCTTTTCTGATTAATCTGCTTTAGAGCAAACTTGTTCTTAAATATAGTTTATTTCTAAATGTGACTGTTTTATGCAGAACAGCTTTTTAAACTGAGGGTAGAATACGACTTTGTGTGACGCAGATCAACTTAATATGTAATTTAATTACCTGTAAAAGGCTTTGTTGGTGTTTTTAAAGGATTATTATTTTAATTATGTAACTAAGTTACATATCTTGTTTCGGTTGGTTCGGAGAAAACACTGCCGCTAAGGTGATATGTGAGGATTTTCGATTTATTGGCTGCCCTATGATGCTAAGGCTGCAGGGGGAAATGGTTTAATGGGATTTTCTGAGGCGGGAGTCGCTATTAAAAAGCCCTAAAGTTATTTTTTAGGGCTTTTTTAATAACACTTAATCAATACTATTAACCTAACTCATTGTTAGCCAAAAAGTTTGTTGAGTTTTCCTTTTAATTTATCTTCTAACTTATTTTTTTCCTCTTGTATTTTTTGTTGAGATTCTTTTTTAAGTTTTTCTTCCAGGCGTTTTTTTTCTGTATTAAGCCGATCTTTTATTGCGCCTTCTGTGTCCAAAGTAAATTTAGGATCAGAAAAAGGCCCCTTAATAAGCAGTGGAATAACTAAACCGCTAAGATCGCCCTGTTCGGTTTTTTCAGTGCTCTTTGATAAAGGAGTAACACTTAAACGATAGTCCAAGGTCTCTTTTATAATATCGGCCAGTCCATTACCGTCAAGGCGCATAACAGGAGAAAGCATTAATAATTTTTGGTTATTTACAATGCCATTGTTGATAGTGAAATTTCCGGTTAAGGATGCAAAATCGGTTTTTTTAATATTAGCTTCAGTCGGTTGCGGTGCCGCGGTCAGTTTCGCTTTTAGGATACGCACCTCCTGAGGAAGGTTAATGCCGTATAGCTCGCCATCTAATAATTTAAAATCGCCCTTTCCTGTTAACCCTGTTTTTATTTTAGCGGCGGTTAAACCCTGGCCTTTACCTGCAAAGTTAAAGTCAGTTGTACCGCTAATAAAATCAATTTCAGCTGCATCAGTGAGCAATGGGCGTATTTGTACATTGTTGAGATTGCTCGAAATCTGGTAGCTGTTTAATCCTTTATTCTCTTCAATTGATGCCTCTAAGGTTAATAGGCCCTGATAAAGCTCCGCAGTTAACGGCATTAATTTTGCCTTGCCCTTATTAACAATAATTTTTGAGTCAATTTTACCTATAGTTAAACCGGATGCTTTAAGCCCCTCGATGGACAGTGTGCCGCTGACATCCAGGCTGTTTAATATGCTCAAATCCGGCTCTTGTTCTACTTTTTTAGCAGCAGTAGTTTCAGTAGATGCTGCGGCCGTTGCTGTTTGTTCTGCGGGCTCAGTATAGGGCGTAAGATCCCATTGATTTCCCTTGAGGCTGAAACGTACTGTGGTTAGCTTCTGGGTTTGCACCGAAAGCTGTCCGGATAACTGGATTTGATCAAGTTTAATGATTAAATCAGTTAATTCCGCTTTCGCGTTGTTGAGATCATATTTGATATCAGCATTAATCGAACTGTCTATTTTCCCATTGGGCAGCGCTTCTCCGGTCAATAATGTCGTAACAGAAAATTGTTTAAGTTCAACCGTTGAAAAATCGCTTGCAACCAAAATTTTCGACTGCAAGTCCAATTGGGCCTGCATGTTATCGAGGATCAGATCGGTCTGCACGGATAAATCGGTTTCCTGTGCCAGGGCAAATTTACCGAGTTGAATTTTTTTGATATTTGCTTTGTTGGTTGTACCGGCTTTAAGGTCCTGAATCTCTATTTGCGCATCATTAATATTAATACCCGCTAACTGCAAATTTTCCAGCGCAAAAAAGCCATTTTTTTCAGCCTCAGTCTTGCCGTTTGAGTCCTTAGCTGGTGTTTTTTCCTGAGGGACGGATTTGCTGCTGGCCGCCTGCATATTATCCAGATTTGAACGGCCGTCCTTATTGGTGATCAGGTTAAGCACCAAACCATTGACTGTTACTTCGCCAATTTTAATCTGGCCTTTTAATAGGGGTAAAAGATCGATACCAACGGCTGCCTGATCAATTTTAAGCAAATTTTTACGATTAAACCCTTCAAGGTTACCAAGTTCAATTTCGCCGCTGCTAACACCTAACTGCGGATAAAACGCCCAGCTAATATCGCCATTAATAGTCAGATCTCTGTTAATGGACTTTTTAACCTGCGTTTGAATTTGCTGTTTATAATCATTGGGATCTATTGTGGTTATTAACAGCACAACGGCCACTATCAATACAACCACCAAGCCCGCAAATAATTTAAGAAATAGTTTCATTGAATTTTCCTTATCGGTGTTATTTAAATTTCAATCCGTAATAATGATTTTATAAAGGTTTAAATTGAGATTAAATTCTCTGCTTCCGTTTTATAATATTTAATGATTATTGACCAGACTCGTTTTTAATTTATCTTTTAAAGAGACTAATAAAAGCACAATAAATCCACTCACCATGCCGATCAGACCATTACCTATTATTACATAACTTTTTGAAACATAATCGATAACGGGTAAATTGCTGATGATATTTTCAACCATATGATGAACATAGGGAATGCTGTGGGTGACTATTCCGCCGCCAACGAGGAACATCGCAATGGTGCCCACTATGGTTAACAGTTTCATTAATTTTGGTGACAGGGCGATCAGGCCGTTACCCAGGACACCGGCAATGCCTA
>DATBNI010000315.1:0-8003 GCA_036554425.1 Psychromonas sp. | reverse complement strand
GATAACGTTACCGTTACCGTTTTGGGCGTAAAAGGTAATCAAGTACGAATTGGTGTAAACGCACCGAAAGAAGTATCGGTTCACCGTGAAGAAATTTATATGCGGATTCAAGCCGAAAAAAACAGCGAATAAGCAATAATGATCAGTAGTGATCTATAATAATATTCTTTTTAAAGGGCCTTCGGGCTCTTTTTTTTGGCTCATTTAAAATGATTTCTAACCAGTTTGCCGGAGGGACTGTAAATTTCATCATATTGTTGGGTTGATTTGAAAGAGAGTTGCCCGTTTTTAACCGGGTGCGTTTGACCCTTGCTGAGCATAAAGGGCAGTAAGGCGAAGCTAATCAATCAATTTGGTATAATAAATAAGCAAACAGAAGCCAGTTGCCAAAAAGTGTTTGACTTGTTTTTAGAAGACAGTATTATGTGCGCCACAAGACGACGGTGGGGTGGCCGAGTGGCCGAAGGCGCTCCCCTGCTAAGGGAGTAACGGGTTTATAGCCCGTTCGAGAGTTCGAATCTCTCCTCCACCGCCATTCTTGTAGATTCTTAAAGCGGGTGTAGCTCAGCTGGATAGAGTACCTGGCTACGAACCAGGCGGTCAGGGGTTCGAATCCCTTCACCCGCACCATTCTTTATAAACTTACCTCGGTAAGTTTTTTGTTTTTAAGGGCTTTATAATATTAATATTATGCACTATGCGGGTGTAGCTCAGCTGGATAGAGTACCTGGCTACGAACCAGGTGGTCAGGGGTTCGAATCCCTTCACCCGCACCACTTTAAAGCCGCCTCTTCCTACATATTTACAATATGTAATCCAATATAATCTTTATCTAATTCATAAAATAATTACCAAAATATATTTTCATCTATTTTTTTACATTAACCTTCTTTTTTTTTACGTTACACCTCTCTTTTATAAAATTTATGCTTTTATAGAACTACTAATATATGTTTTTATAGAGCTACGGATATATGCTTTTATAGCACTACTGAATGTTTAAACTAACCGTTCTGGACTATTCACATTTGAGATAAAAAAAAGTACACTTAATATGCTCTTAAAGTGCGGTTTAATGCACTCAGGTATATTAGGTTAGGGCTATATCAAGGGATTGATAGATAAAAAAAAATATTTGTGAATATTTATTCATTGTAAGCTGTTTATTGAAATTTACCGACTAGATCAGTGTAGAAAAGGATAAAGAATTATGGATATCAATCAGTTACTGTTAACCGCGTTGCAATTGTTAGGTCTCGGAATGGCCTTCGTATTTTTGTTTTTAGGTTTGTTAATGGTTGTTGTCAATCTGATGGCAAAATATATTCCAGCAGATAAACCCGTTGCTAATAAAAAAAGCGTTCAGCAGAGCCCCGCAGAATCTGCAATCAACCCAGCATTAATAGCTGCTATCACCACGGCTGTGCAGCAATATCACAAAACCAAAACCGCATAATTAGGAAATCAAAAATGAAGGAGAAAGTAAATATGTCTAAGCCTCTCGCAATCACTGAAGTTGTCTTACGTGATGCACATCAATCATTATTTGCAACACGTATGCGTACTGAGGATATGTTACCTATTGCCGAGAAATTGGATAAAATTGGTTTCTGGTCATTAGAGACATGGGGTGGGGCTACGTTTGATTCCTGTATCCGCTTTTTAGGGGAAGATCCATGGGAGCGCCTGCGTGCTTTAAAAGCAGCCATGCCTAATACGCCGCAGCAGATGTTATTACGCGGTCAAAACTTATTAGGTTACCGCCATTATGCTGATGATGTTGTTGAAAAATTTGTAGAGCGTGCTCATACCAATGGTGTGGATGTCTTCCGTATATTTGATGCAATGAATGATGTGCGTAATTTTGAAACCGCGATTAAATCTGCGGTTAAAATTGGAGCGCATGCCCAAGGTGCAATTTCTTATACTACTAGTCCTGTGCATACTATTGATAACTGGGTCGATATGGCAAAACGCCTTGAAGATATGGGCTGTCATTCGTTATGTATTAAAGATATGGCGGGGTTATTAAAACCCTATGTTGCAGAAGAATTGATCACTAAGATTAAGGCAAGTACTAATATTCCTTTAGCATTACATTGCCATGCAACGACCGGGCTGAGTATCGCAACGCATCAAAAAGCGATTGATTCAGGTATTGATATTATTGATTCTGCCATCTCTTCTATGTCTATGACCTATGGACATACTCCAACGGAAACACTGGTTTCAATTGTTGAAGGTGAAGCGCGAGATACGGGGCTGGATCTGCCTAAACTTGCTGAAATATCCGCTTACTTCCGTGAAGTGCGTAAAAAATATGTCAAATTTGAAGGTGAATTAAAAGGAGTGGATCCGCGCATCCTTATTGCGCAAGTGCCTGGCGGCATGTTAACTAACATGGAAAGCCAGCTTAAGCAGCAAGGTGCTGCAGATAAGATGGATCAAGTATTGGCGGAAATCAGCCTAGTTCGTAAAGATCTTGGTTATATTCCGCTGGTCACCCCGACTTCGCAAATTGTCGGTACACAAGCTGTTATTAATGTATTGATGGGCGAGCGTTATAAAAATATAACCAAAGAAACTGCCGGCGTGTTAAAAGGTGAGTATGGCGCGACACCTGCACCTGTTAATGCGGATCTGCAGGCGAAAGTTTTAGATGGCGGAACGGCTATTAGCTGTCGTCCTGCTGATAACATTAAACCTGAAATGAAAAATATCCAAACAGAATTTAAGAAACTTGCCGCTGAAAAAGGCATTAAAGTGGCGCAACCTGCAATTGATGATGCATTGATTTATGCTTTATTTCCTGAAATTGGTCTTAAATTTTTAGAAAACCGTAATAATCCCGATGCATTTGAGCCCATACCCAGCGCTGATGATCTAAAGCCCGCTGCTAAAACGGCCACAAAAGCGCAACAAGGTGGTGTAGAAACTTATTCTGTGGCGGTTGATGGGCAATTATTTACTGTCCAAGTCGGACCTGAAGGCAGTGTGGGGGGCATCACTGCGGAAACGGCTTCAACGCCGAGCGCAACGTTATCGGCTTCAACACAAGCTGCTGCATCATCTACAGCGATGAGCGAGGAATTACCAGCCCCGTTGGCAGGTAATATCTTTAAAGTGCTGGTGAGTGAAGGTGAAAAGGTTGAAGAGGGTGATGTGTTATTGATAATGGAAGCGATGAAGATGGAAACTGAGATTCGCGCACCAAAATCAGGCGTGATCCAAGGTGTTTTTGTCAAAGAAGGCTCTTCTGTTGCCGTGGGTGAAACCCTGTTTAAAATAGCTTAAGGAAGATAACGTGGATGGATTAGCAACACTTTGGGCAGATACGGGTATCGCACATTTTACCTTACCTGATCTAATCATGATTGCAGTAGGTATCTTATTATTATACCTCGCAATAGTTCGTAAATTTGAGCCGTTATTGTTATTGCCCATTGGTTTTGGCGCAATTTTAGCTAACATTCCCAATGCAGGTTTTACTGCAGAGGGCGGCATACTTTATTACATTTACCATGTAGGAATTGAAACGGGGGTTTTCCCGTTAATTATTTTTATGGGTGTCGGGGCGCTAACGGATTTTGGTGCTTTAATTGCGAATCCTAAGACATTGTTCTTAGGGGCTGCGGCTCAGTTTGGTATTTTTACTACATTATTTGGTGCTATTTTACTTAATTTAGTGCCTGGTTTTGAATTTAGCCTGCAGGATGCTTCTGCCATTGCCATTATTGGCGGCGCTGATGGTCCGACTGCTATTTTCCTTGCATCTAAGCTTGCGCCTGATCTGCTGGGACCTATTGCTGTTGCCGCTTATTCATATATGGCACTGGTACCACTGATCCAGCCGCCCATTATGCGCGCTTTAACGACTCAAGCTGAGCGGGAAATCAAGATGGAGCAGTTACGTCCTGTCAGTAAGAAGGAAAAAATAATTTTCCCGATGGCGGTATTATTAATGACTATTTTATTTTTGCCGGCAGCGACACCTCTTGTTGGGATGTTCTGCTTAGGTAATCTGATGCGTGAGTCTGGC
Source organism: Psychromonas sp. (assembly GCA_036554425.1). Lineage (GTDB taxonomy): Bacteria > Pseudomonadota > Gammaproteobacteria > Enterobacterales > Psychromonadaceae > Psychromonas. The sequence continues at coordinate 3,964 of DATBNI010000315.1, read as the reverse complement.
GTTGTTGAACGTTTAAGCAATACCGCACAAAATGAGCTGATTAATATAGTCACCATCTTTTTAGGATTGGGCGTCGGTTCAAAGTTATCGGCAGAAAAATTCTTAAATCTGGAAACCTTAGGCATCTTAGGATTGGGCGCGATTGCCTTTGCTATCGGCACCGCATCGGGTGTTCTGATGGCAAAACTGATGGGTAAATTTTCCAAAGATAAAATAAACCCGTTAATCGGTGCGGCAGGGGTTTCGGCCGTTCCAATGGCTGCGCGTGTTGCAAATAAGGTTGGTTTAGAGGCAAATCCTCATAATTTCCTATTAATGCATGCGATGGGGCCCAACGTTGCGGGAGTACTTGGCAGTGCCGTTGCAGCAGGTGTGCTTTTAGCGCTGGTAGGTTAACTTAGCTCTATATTAAGTTTTTTGTGTGAAGGCCACTTATTAAGTGGCCTTTTTTTTGCTTTTCAGAGGGGGTTCATTTGTGGTCTGAATTAATTGTTTTGTTGGTCAGCAGTTTTGTTTCTGCTACTTTATTTCCCGGAGGATCTGAATTATTACTGATTTATTATGTAAAAAACAATCCGAGTGACCTCTGGTGGTATTTTAGCTCTGTGACCCTGGGCAACAGTTTAGGTGCACTGACGACCTATTTTTTGGGTTTTTATGTCTGCGGCGGAATGCAAAAAGTAAAGTCTAGGTATTTAAAAACTTGGCTGTTTTGTCAGAAACATGGGCTGTGGGCATTATTATTAAGCTGGTTGCCCGTTGTTGGTGATTTTATTCCCCTGGCGGCAGGATGGTTAAAGCTGCCTATCTTACGCTCTATTTTATTTATAACATTGGGTAAAGCCGTGCGTTATGCTGTCATTATATTCGCCACGCTGTCATTAATCTAAGCAATTTTTTTACTTAGCTATTATGAACTATGCATATTTATCTGTTGTTTGGCGCACATTATTTTTTTGAACTTGTAAATGGTATATTGATTAAGGTACTCTGCTAAAACTTTTCTTTATTTCAAAGGGTAAGCTCTTGTCTCTCAATTTTAATCAGCGTTTAGCTGTTTTTGAACAACAATCACAATCTCTTGAAGGTTTTGGCCGTGGTATTGAACGCGAAGCTTTACGCGTGACGCCAGATGGGGGGTTATCGCAAAATCGTCACCCGGATGCTTTTGGCAGTGCTTTATGCCACAGTACTATTACCACGGATTATGCTGAAAGTTTATTAGAGTTTATCACCCCAGTGGCGAAAGATGTTGATCAGCTATTTGCCTATTTAAACGATGTCCACCATTATGCGGCTAAAAATTTAGAAAATAATGAAACATTATGGCCTATCAGTATGCCCTGTTTTATTAATGACGAAGACTCAGTTGAAATTGCCCAGTTTGGTTCGTCTAATGTTGGGAAAATGAAAACCGCCTATCGTCAAGGGTTAAAAAATCGTTATGGCAGCATGATGCAAATCATCGCCGGCGTGCATTATAATTTTTCATTACCGGATATTTTTTGGGAAGCTTGGGCTAAAGTCAATCAATCCCCTCTAACAGGAAAAGAGGCGCAGTCTGCGGGTTATATGGGGTTGATCAGAAATTATTTGCGCTACGGTTGGGTCATTCCTTATCTGTTCGGGGCATCTCCCGCACTTTGTAAATCATTTTTACAGGGGAAAAAAACCGCCTTTGAATTTAAAGAAACGGGCAGCGGAACTGTCTATTTACCCTATGCAACGTCGCTGCGCATGAGTGATTTAGGTTATACAAGCAGCGCTCAAGCTTCACTTGATATTTGTTATAACGGCCTGGAAAATTATCTCGCCTCAGTACGCAAGGCGTTAACCCGCAAAAATCCGGAATTTGTTGATTTAGGTATCAAGGAAAATGGTCAATATATTCAACTAAATGACAATGTACTGCAAATTGAAAACGAGCTTTATGCTTCGATTCGTGCAAAACGGGTTCATAAAGAGGGGGAAACACCTTTACAGGCATTAAATGCGCGCGGTATTGAGTATGTTGAAATCCGCTCTTTAGATGTCAATCCATTTTCCAGTGTAGGTATCACAGAAGAGCAGGTAAATTTCTTAGATCTGTTTCTTACCTGGTGTGCGATCACTCCCTCGGAAGATATTTCTACATCACAATCAAAGCATTTTTCAGAAAATTTAAATAAAGTGGTGACCGAAGGCCGTCAGCCTAATTTAATGCTGGAAATAGATGGCATCGAGCAAAACGTAGCGGCCTGGGGGGATTGGTTAACGGGGCAGCTGAAAGAGCTTGCTGTGGTTATGGATAAAAAAACGCCTGCACAACGATATCAGAATGCAATTACCCATATTGCCCCGCGTTTCGCTGCACCCGAGCTAACAAGTTCTGCGCGTATTTTAGAAATTATTAAAGAGGGGCATTCTGATAATGGCCCCTTAGCATTGAAGTTATCGAAAAGTTATAAAGAACAGTTAATAGGGCAGGACTATCAGGTTTGGTCTGATGCTTTCTTTGAAAATGAAAAAATAATTTCCGAGCAGAAGCAGAGAGAGATAGAAGAAAATGATGATCTGGATTTTGATGGGTACCTGCAGAACTATTTTTTAAATGCACAAAACAAATAAAGTAAAATCAGGTGTTAATCAGATCATGTCGCTGGCATGACTGAAGTCCCGCCTTGTTAAACAGAACATAATATTAAGCGGATTGTCATTACTCAAGATTATTGATTTTTATCGCTTTATGAAGCGAACTTTGGGAAGCAAATTTAATGAAAATTAAACAGAAAATAATCTGTATTATTAGCGTCCTGATATTAACTTCATGTGCGACTCCACCCCCTGCGAATCCGGAGAATATTTGTGATATTTTTACTGAAAACAGGGATTGGTATCACGCATCTAAAAATATGAATAAAAAATGGGGCACCCCGATCCATGTTCCTATTGCAATGATGTACCAAGAGAGCAGTTTTAAGCATAATGCTGCGCCACCGATGCAATACTTCTGGTTTATTCCCATTGGCAGAGCCAGTGATGCATATGGTTATGCCCAAGCTAGAAACATGACTTGGGATGATTATCAGCGTGAAACGGGCAATAGCTGGGCTGATCGTGATGATTTTGACGATGCCATTGATTTTATGGGCTGGTACACTTATAAAACCCAAAAAATAAATGGCGTGTCTAAATGGGACGCTTACGGGCAGTACCTCAATTATCACGAGGGGTGGGGGGGCTATAAGCGTGCCAGTTATAGAAAAAAACCTTGGTTAATGCGGGTCTCTAAAAAAGTGGATAACCGTGCGAGACAATATGCCCTACAATTAAAAACCTGTCGGGAAAATTTAGATTCCAGCTGGTTATGGCGGTTATTCTTCACATAACCGTTTATTAAAGATATTTTTAAAAAGGAGTTCCAATGCCATTATTAGATAGTTTTACCGTTGATCATACGATTATGAAGGCCCCTGCGGTTCGCATAGCGAAGACCATGCAGACCCCGAGTAAAGATACCATTACCGTTTTTGATTTACGTTTTACGGTGCCCAATGAAGGTATCTTATCGGAAAAAGGGATCCATACCTTAGAGCATCTTTATGCGGGATTTATGCGCGATCACTTAAACAGCCCTGATGTGGAGATTATTGACATTTCCCCGATGGGTTGTCGAACTGGATTTTATATGAGTTTGATTGGAAGCCCAAGCGAGACCGAAGTTGCCAATGCCTGGTTGGCCGCGATGCATGATGTGCTAGCTGTAGAGCATCAGGAAGAGATTCCTGAGCTTAATAAGTTCCAATGCGGGACTTATACTATGCACTCGCTTATTGAGGCAAAAGCCATTGCCCAAGCGATTATAGATGCGGGAATCGGGATTAATAAAAATGCAGATATCACCTTATCGGATGAGCAATTAAAGCAGCTGTAATAATGTCTGCCGGTAATTAAAAGAATACCAATCTAGATATCTAGATTGGTA
>DATBNI010000306.1:0-2420 GCA_036554425.1 Psychromonas sp. | reverse complement strand
GATGGGAGCAATCATCTCAGACACAGTTAACTTTAAAGGCCCAACGACAACAGAGCTGGATATTGCAGCTGTAAAAGAACTTGCTGATATGGCAGGTGTTACGGATCTTGCTGCATTTGCATCTGCGCAGTTTGAAGCTAAATCGGATATTAATCTTGTACCGGCAGCTGAGCTAATTCTACGTGACCAAAAAGTATTTGAAATGGCAGGTGAGTTAGTTGCTATTGGTCAGTTAGAGTTAACTTCACTGGAAACTGCCCTGAGTAAAAAAGATGAGATGTTGGTGGAAATGGGGCAGTTACAAGCTGATAAAGGTTATCACTCAACGATTGTTTTATTAACAGATATTAATAAGCTAGATACAACCGCGCTGATTATCAGTAAAGATGCCCAAAAAATCGCGACAGCATTACACAGTACTGTTAGTGACCACGCATTTGAATTGCCGGGCGTTGTCAGCCGTAAAAAACAAATTATCCCATTTTTGCAGGAAGCCTTCGAAACTTAACTGAAAAAATATTACCTAAAAATCTGAATGCTATAGGGCGAACATCTACAGGTGTCCGCTTTTTTTATTGCGCCGCACTTGAAGATACGGATTCAGAGTTTCGCCCGAATGCGAGAACAAGGCGATAAACGCTGCGCTTCATTGTTACAAGGTTATGATTTAGAATAACGAAATCATCAGCTTTCTGCCTGGATATCATCACTTATCGTCTTGCTGATTCCTGCATCTTCAGGTAATTTGTATCTAACAATTAAATACACTTTTTTATCTTTCCTATTGAGGTTTTATGCATATTCATATTCTTGGCATCTGTGGTACATTTATGGGAGGCATTGCGATTCTCGCCAAATCCTTGGGTTATAAAGTCACCGGATCAGATAAAAACGTTTATCCTCCGATGAGCACACAATTAGAAGAGCAGGGGATCGAATTAATTCAAGGTTTTGATCCGAGCCAATTAGATTTAAATCCTGATCTAGTGGTCATTGGTAATGCAATGAGTCGGGGAAATCCCTGTGTAGAAGCCGTGCTTGATAAACAAATTCCTTATACTTCAGGCCCGCAGTGGTTATTAGAGCATGTCTTAAAAGACCGTTGGGTATTAGCTGTTGCCGGGACGCACGGTAAAACATCCTCCTCAAGTATGTTGGCTTGGATTCTAGAATATGCCAATATGAAACCTGGTTTTTTAATTGGTGGTGTACCAGAAAACTTCGGTCTATCAGCCCGGTTAGGCGAAACCCCTTTTTTTGTGATCGAGGCAGATGAGTACGACAGTGCTTTTTTTGATAAACGTTCCAAATTTGTTCACTACCATCCCAGGACGCTGGTTTTAAATAATTTAGAGTTTGACCATGCGGATATTTTTGAAGATCTTAATGCCATCAAAAAGCAATTTCATCATCTGCTCCGTACCGTTCCCGCAACGGGGCGTATTTTTATGCCGAATCAAGATCAAGCCTTGATGTCTGTTAAGCATATGGGATGTTGGAGTGAGGTTGAATACCTTGGTAAAAACTGGTCCTGCAAAAAAATCAAAGAAGATGCATCAATTTTCGAAGTCTATCTCAATCAGCAAAAACAGGGGCAGGTGAATTGGTCATTAATGGGCGATCATAATGTTAATAATGCCCTCGCTGCAATAGCCGCTGCCCGCCACGTTGGTGTTACCCCGGCAATTGCGATTGAAGCACTCGCTGAATTTAAAAATATCAAACGCCGTATGGAAGTGAAAGGCAAAATCAATAACATCACTGTTTATGATGATTTTGCTCATCATCCCACCGCAATTAAAACAACCATAGCGGGATTACGTGCAAAAGTAGGTAATGAAAAAATTATTGCTGTCTTGGAGCCGCGTTCAAATACCATGAAATTAGGTGTACATAAAGAGGCGTTAGTCAATGCATTAGCCGCAGCTGATAGTGTCTATTGTTTTGAAAGTGAGGATATTAATTGGTCTATTCAGGATCTCTTTGATGAACAGGGCAAAGAGGTCAATATATCCAATAATATAGACGAATTATGCGCTAAGTTAGTCTCGAAAGCAGAGCGTAATGACCATGTACTGATAATGAGTAATGGTGGTTTTGGTAATATCCACCAAAAATTACTGGGACAACTGTCCCTGAAAAATAAGGTTTAATATGTCTAAAGATGTTTTTTTTAAAGATAAAATCACCTTAGCAGTAACAGGTGCATCGGGTAGCGGTTACTTCTTAAGGTTATTACAGGCATTGGTTGATACAGACACGCAAATATATCTGCTACTTTCGGATGCGGCTAAAATTGTTTTAAGAACAGAGGAAAATGAAGATTGGCCTGAAGATGTCACGCAACTGAATGTTTTTTTACAGGATAAATATCAGAGTCAAGCACGGCAAATAGTTGTATTAGCTGCAAAAGATTGGTT
>DATBNI010000305.1:0-2736 GCA_036554425.1 Psychromonas sp. | reverse complement strand
TATAAACACCCCCTATTTAGCTATAAAAAAGCCTCGCACAGAGGCTTTTTTTATAGCTAAAAATTATTGCAAATGATAAGTTGAACAACTGCTTAACACCTCACAGGATAGTCATGAAAAACAATAATAATAAAGCCTGGTTCAAACAATTCTGGCCTTGGTTTTTAATCATTTTACCTTTGACTGCGGTTATTGGAGGGATTTCAACTGTTATTATCGCAACAAATAATAAACCGGATATGGTCGTTGGTGATTATTATGCACAAGGTAAAGCAATTAATAACGATCTTACCTTAATAAAAAATGCACGAGCTGACAATATCAGTGCTTCAATAACGCAATCAGGTAATGAACTCATCATTAACTTAACAGGTGAGCAGGATAAAAGCTCTATTCGCCTGTTTTTATATCATTCGACTCAAGCTGAACGAGATTTGTCACAATTATTAACCGCTGATGCTAGAGGTCATTACCGCTTCCAGTCAGAGCAATTATTAACGGGGAAATGGCAGGTGCGGATCGAACCCTTTGATAAAAGTTGGCGCTTGCAAAAATGGGTCACCTTACCAGCAGAAAATTTTACATTAGAATGACCTTACAAAAAAACTGTTTCCACTGTGGAGAGGAAAACCCGCCATCCACTGATTTTAAAGTGCAAATAAAGGGGGCTTCACAAAGAATGTGCTGCCCGGGTTGTCAAGCAGTGGCCCAAACTATTATTGATAGTGGTTTAACCTCCTATTATGAGCATCGTAGTGAACCAGCAGAAAAAGGATTGCTATTGGTTCCTGAAGTATTATCGCAACTTGAAGATTATGATATTGAGCAAATCCAAGAAGATTTTGTCAATAACGTTGTAGATAACAATGAAAACCTCAGTACAACCACCCTGAGTATTGAAGGTATAACCTGCGCAGCCTGTGCCTGGTTAATAGAAAAAAAGCTGCGTTTATTACCCGGATTAGTCTTTATTAATGTCAATACAACACTTAACCGCGCGGTGATAAAATGGGATCAACAACAACTTAAACTCAGTCAAATTTTAACGGGTATCCAAAAGATAGGTTATAAAGCTTACCCATTTCAAGTGAATAAACAGGAAGCCTTTTATACCCAACTGACAAAATCTTATCTGCAGCGCTTAGGTCTGGCGGGCCTTGCAACCATGCAGGTAATGATGTTTGCTATCGCATTATATGCTGATTTTTTTTCAGGCATGGAAGAAGAGTTTATACACTATTTTCGTTGGGTTAGTTTTATATTAGCGACACCCGTTCTGCTTTACAGCGCGCAACCTTTTTATTTAAATGCCTGGCGTAATATCCGCAACCAGACGTTAGGAATGGATATTCCCATATCAATCGCTTTATTAGGTGCTTACAGTGCCTCTGGTTATGCGACTATTGTTGGCCGGGGAGAAGTTTACTTTGAATCTGTTTCAATGTTTACTTTCTTATTATTACTCGGGCGGTTATTAGAGTTACGCGCCCGCCGTAAAGCCTCCGAAAGCAGCAGTAATTTATTGCGCTTATTACCCTCAATGGCGACCCGCATTGAGGATCCGGATAATCTGCAAATTCAATCTGTTATTCCCGCAAAAACATTAAACCCTGGCCAATATATAGTGGTTAAGCCAGGACAAACTATTCCCGTCGATGGGCTGATATTAAAGGGTGCCAGTAATATCGAAGAGTCTATGCTAACGGGTGAGCATTTGCCTGTCAGTAAAAGAAAAAACGCGGCTGTTTTTGCCGGTAGCGTCAATATAACCAGCCAGTTGATTATACTTGTGGAAAAAGTTGGCAATAATACTTTAATTGCAGACATCATTCACCTGCAGGATAACGCCCAGCTTAACAAACCAAAAATAGAAATTATTGCCGATACCGCGGCAAGATACTTTGTCGGCGCACTGCTTGTTGTTGCTACTCTTACTTATATAGGTTGGAGTTTTATTGCACCGGATCAAGCTTTTTGGATCACCCTTTCGGTGCTGGTCGCAACCTGCCCCTGCGCACTCTCCCTCGCGACACCGACAGCCCTGACCTGCGCAACGGCGCAGCTTAATAAACAAGGGATATTAATAAAACAGCACCATGTGTTAGAAACAGTGAATAAAATTAACCATATCGTTTTTGATAAAACAGGCACCTTAACCAAAGGTAACTTTAAGCTTTTAAATACAAATACTTATAAGCATTATTCAAAACAGGAATGCATAGATCTAGCAGCGCAATTAGAGAAAAATTCAGAGCACCCTATTTCACTTGCATTTAAAAAGCAGCAGAAAAATACTATTGTATTAAATGACGTACTTAATAAACCCGGACAAGGACTGCAGGCCAGCTATTTAAATAAAACCTTAAAATTGGGTCATGCTGCTTTTTGTGCTGTGGAACATAATATAGACAGTAAAGAACTGATCATTTATCTCACTCTGGATAAGCAACTGCTTGCCACTTTTGAATTAGGTGATGAATTACGTCCCAGCGCAGAGCATATTCTTAGCTATTGCCATAATAACAATATTAAAAGCACCATGTTAACGGGTGATATCTCCTTAAAAAGTGAAGAGCTTTGCCAAGTGCTTAACATTAAGCAGTTGCAAAAAGGGGTCACTCCGCAGCAAAAACTGCAATATATACAACAACTGCAAAAAACAGATAAGGTTATGATGGTTGGGGATGGTATTAATGATGCGCCGGTTGGTAAGGGAAAACGCTATTTCCGTCAATA
>DATBNI010000500.1:0-1724 GCA_036554425.1 Psychromonas sp. | reverse complement strand
CGCGACCTTTGGAAAGCAATCGTCATCGCTTAAAAATATATGCTCGCAATCTTCAAGTAATTCCAAACACTTATTTTTAGCCGCTGCGATTCCCGCCTGTTTTTCAAATCGGAATGAGGCATCAGGAAAAGGCCTATCGCTTGCATCGTCCACTACCACAAGCCGCGCACCTTCCGGCAAGAACTGCATCCATTGGCTAACCGTTACCGCTGCAATTTCGCGGCGGTTTCGGGTGGTTATGCCTATGCCAATTTTAGAAGTACTCATGGACGTAAATATAAGTAGGTGCGCCTCCGTGCTTTGCGTGAATTTTGTACCCTGCTGGCAGCATCTTGAGAATTAACTCAGGGTCTCGGCATTCAATCGCAAGATAAGGCTTGTATTCGTCAATCAGGGATTGTACCACGGGGCTTTGAAGCACCCGTAACTCGTAGCCTTCAACGTCAATTTTAATAATTGCCACCTCTAGCAATTCACACTCCCTTAAATCGGTTAATTCTACGGCCATATCCGTGCGCTGATGGCTTATCTTGTTTTGCCCGGTGTTTACCTTGTCTGTTATCCAAAGGCTGCCAGGAACGCTATCAACGCCTTTATTTATGCAGGCAATTTGCAAGCCTAAGGCGTTACCCTTTAAAATCTTAAAGGTTTCCGGGTGCGGTTCAAAAGCAAAAACGCTCATGCCCATTTCTCGGGCAAAAAATACGGCATGATTGCCCACGTTAGCGCCAATGTCGATTGCAACGCCGGGCTTTTTAGGTAGTGCTTTTAAGTCATTAAGCAGGGGAAGTTCTAAATATCCGCCGTGCTTTTCGTGTAGTTCTTTGTGTGCTGGGTCGGTGTAAATCATTTTATATGCTGTAAAATAAGGTAAAACATAGCAAAAAGCCATCCACCTACAAATAGGCAAACGGCTAAGAAAGTGAGGATGCCTTTAATGGTTTTCATCAAAATGCTCTTTAAGCTGCCAAATAACAATAATCAAAACCAATAATAAAATAAGACCCATAAAAATTTGTGGGTATGCTGTAAAAGTGTACAAAACAATAAATGAACCTGCTATAATTGCTAAAACTACCGCTATGGCTTTAATTAGATTTTTCATTCCGTAACCCTCCCGTAAAGTATTGGCGCGGCTTGCTCGATTAACGCGCGGTGTTTGGTTAGGAAGTCCTCGGCGATTTCTTTGGTTCGGAATTGGAGGAATTGGCGACTAAAACTCCAACAATCAAAGTCTATTTCATCAATCATTTGTTCAATAGTATGCCTTTTTTTCCCCTCCTGCGGCCTCCACCCCCCATTATTATCCCACGTGCGATACATTAGCTGCGATAATTGGGCAATTGCTAAAGCTGCTTCTGCAAGTTCTTCCGTAGGTAATACATTTTTGTTTGATTCTTTACTTAAAACTGATGCTTCGTAGATTTCACAATCAGAATCAATATAAAACCCGCTAACTTCCCCCAACCACTCCCAACTATCAGGCACGGGGCTTTTTGGTTTGGGGGCGGCTTGGAAGTCGTAAGTAAAAAGCAATCCCTGCTCTTCGGCGAGGTCGTTGACCTGGGATATCAGGTCTGCAAGTGATTTGTTCATCGTGTCAAGTGTTTAGTGTGCTCAAATATAATAAGTTACACCGAATAAAAAAAAGAAAGGGGCCGAAGCCCCTCTCTACACACTAAACAACCCAACAAATTAAGTAGCTGGAGTGATCGCAGCTTTAA
>DATBNI010000285.1:0-1585 GCA_036554425.1 Psychromonas sp. | reverse complement strand
AGCACACTTTGGACGAACACAGCCGTATTCGTCGTATTGCGGTTAAAAAATTGTCCATGTCACAGGCAACAAAAATGAACAGTGTATTGGTGGAACTGAGATGAAAATTAAACGGAATTTGAAAAAGCAAAAAATTGTCCTAAAAACATCCCAGAAAAATGTCTATGAGACCTTTTCCTCGTGGCGTTATATTTTTGTTTCAATGACTGTCGCGACTATTGCATTGCTGTTAATCAGTCGTTTAGCTTATCTGCAGATTATTGAACCTGAATATTTAACCAATGAAGCGGATAAACGCAGTTTACGCGTAACCGAATCAGTGGCTCATCGTGGTAACATTGAAGATCGAAATGGCGAAGAGTTAGCTATCAGCGTACCTGCCTATGCAATTTGGGCGGATCCTAAAAGAGTTAAATCGGTATTCGCTTTTACGGAGCAGGAATGGCTGGAAAGTGTTGTTGTTAATCCCAAAACAGGCAAGGAGACTGCCGGCAAAACATTTTTCTACGAGTCAAAAAAGTGGCCCGCTTTAGCGGAAGTTTTGGGGCTCGAAATGGATCAGCTTGCTGCCATTATCCAAAAACCAAACTCCCGCTTTGCTTACCTTAAACGCCAGGTAAACCAGCAGGTTGTCGAATATATCAAAGAGCTGAGATTAGCCGGGATTTCCGATCAGCTGGAGTCTCATCGTTTTTATCCTACGGGAGAAATTAATGCCAATATTTTAGGGTTAACGGATCTTGATTCTCAAGGTATCGAAGGCATTGAAAAAAGTTATAATAATTATCTGCAGGGGCAAAGCGGACAAAAACGGGTGCGTAAGGATCGCATGGGTAATGTGATCGATAATATCGAAGTCCTTAAGGTTAAAAAGGCTGCGGGTAATTTACAACTCAGTATTGATCAGCGTATTCAAGCTGTTGCCTACAGTGAGCTAAAACGTGCGATTAAAATAAACGATGCAACATCGGGATCTATTGTTGTTTTAGATGTTAATACGGGCGAAATTTATGCGATGGTAAACTACCCATCCTTTAACCCCAATGACCGTTCCCAGTACCAGGCCTACAAACTAAGAAATCGTGCCATAACAGATACCTTTGAACCCGGTTCAACGGTTAAACCCTTAGTGGTATCGAGTGCCCTTATTTATAAAAAAGCCGATGTTGATGAAGTCATAGATACGGCACCGGGTTGGATGCGTATTGGTGGTCGCCGGATTCGTGACGGCCATAATCTGGGTAAAATAGATCTTGCCATGATCCTGAAAAAATCCAGTAACATTGGTGTGAGTAAACTTGCCCTGCGTCTGCAACCGGGTCAATTACAGCAAACTTTTTCAGACTTTGGCTTCGGTAATGATACCGGCATTGGTTTAATTGGAGAGAATTATGGTCGTTTGCCACTGCGTCGCCGATGGTCCGATTTTGAGTTGGCGACCATGTCTTTCGGTTACGGCATAACAACCACTACCCTGCAACTTGCCCGAGCCTACGCCATTTTAGGCAGTGGCGGTGTACAATACCCTGTTTCTATATTGAAAAATTCAGCAGTGGTACAGGGCGAGCAGGTGATTCCAAATAAT
>DATBNI010000498.1:0-2903 GCA_036554425.1 Psychromonas sp. | reverse complement strand
ATAAAGCTCTGTTAAAGCGCCATCGTTTTGTTGCGTATCTGCTTGCTCAAGTCTAATTCTTGGATATGTTACAAAAACATCTCCTCTAACCCCATTAAGTAAATATGAATTTACATCATCATTAAAAATCCCATAAAACTTAAACGGTCTGTCGGTCGAGCAAAAAAAGCTATTCATTGCTTTTCTTGGTAACTTTCCTTGCTTATATAACTTTGCTACATTAGACCCTTCACCGCCTATAAAATCTCCGCCTTGTGACATTGCAACAGTTTTAACGCCTGACTGAATATAAAAATCAAGCATCGCAGATAAAACAGCATCAAGATTATTTATTTTGATTTGCTTTGTTATGTAATTTTTATGGTTATCAAATGTATATCTAAAGGCAGTATAATCATCATCAAACTGCACAAAATACTTAATCCCAAGTTTTTTTGCTACAACGAAAGAGTAATTTCTAACATATACAACTGAACCCCTTTTATTAAAATTATCGCCGCTATCAGTAATATCTATTGCATCTTGTTTTGAAAAAATAAATACTTCTTTTCCGTATATTTTTTTATATTCGTTTTTAGATTTATCTTCATCATCAACAAGCAAAACAATTCGACCCGTATATCCCTGTTTTTTAAGGGCTTTATAAGTCATTACATTTTCTGGTCTGCCGTGAGTAAGAATAAAGACAGCAAAATCATCTCTATTCTTCATCTGAGTATTCCTTAAAATACTGATCATCTATTGCTTTGGATAACTTTACATATGAATTTTCTATTGCTTTGTCAAAGTCTATAACTACCAAAGCATTTGCTTCCATAAACTCTTGTAATTCTTTAGAAGCATGGCAATAGTATTCTGCAATTTTTTCATAATTAAAAACAATATGACGACCCGCCGCGAGCATTAAAAATTGCTTATCTTTATCAGATAAATTAGAATTTTTTATATCCTCTATTAAATCAAAAGCCTTTTTGTCATCATAAAGGTCTGTAACCTCAGGCTTTTCACCTGTTGGCTCATAATTTGGGGTATCAACTTTTGTTGTATACGGATTTTCTTCAAAATCTTGATCAATTTTGTCAAAATCAAGATCATCAAATCCAGTAAGGCTAATATCAAATCCATCTTCTTCTAATTGATCTAACTCTAAATTAAGTAATTCAAAATTCCAATCGGCATTAAGCGCCAATTTATTGTCAGCAATAACATAAGCGCGCTTTTGGGCCTCACTCCAGCCCTCAGCAACCATACAAGGAATGTCTTCGTAGCCAAGTAACTCAGCCGCCATGACGCGCCCATGCCCAGCGATAATTCCGTTTTCTTCGTCAATCAACACGGGATTAGTCCAGCCCCACTCTTTCATTGAGGCGGCAATTTGTTTAATTTGATCTTGGGAGTGTGTACGGCTGTTTCTAGCGTACGGGATCAGATCAGATATAGAGCGTCGCTCTACTTTGTCTGCGGGCCAATTTTTCACTTTTCACCTCTGTCATCGACAGTTAGTTTTCTAGTTTTCTAAGTTCTCTTTTTGCCCAAGCTAAGGCACTAGAACCGCCCCAGCCTAAGTAACTTTGTATCGCCTTACTGTTTCTAGCGTTTAATCCTTGCGCTTTAGCTTTTCTGTAATTTTCTTCGTGCCTACTTAAAAAGCTAACCATTCTTCTAAGGGTCTGCGCGCTTACATTTACGCCCCTTGATAAATCGGAAGCCCTTTTAACGCCTGTCGGTGTCATCGCACGACGGCTAGGCGGTACTTCGCGTCTAGCTTCCAAAGCCCGTCTAGCGGCATTTCTTACCGTTTGTGGCGGCCTTGGCATTTAGTGACTTCCACTATCATCGACTGGAAAGTCAGTTATAAAAAATACTTCATCGCCTGAAGTCTGCACATCATACAAACTCCAGATCGCATCTTCTAGGTCTTTAATTGTATCAGAAAGTTTATCTAATTTCTGCTCAAGGCTTGTCGGCTTTGTCATCGAGCTTATCCATGATTTTATCTAGTTTGGAATCTATCGCGTCAAAGCGTTTTTCTACTCTGCTTTCTTGCGCTCTTATATCTTCGTGAATTCTGCCTTCTAAATCTTTGAAGCGAGCATCAATCTGCGGGCGCGGCACATAGTCCCTAGGTAACGAAGTTACCACTTTACCTATATAAGCCACGACAGAAGCCATAACGATTCCAGAAACTGTTAAAAACCATTCCGTGATTGTCATGCTATATCCTTAAGGTAACTCTCTTATTATTTCCATCCGTTGCTCGCATGACAGCCAGCGCTCTTTATATTCCAATCCTATCACAGCAACATCAAGCCAAGTTTTAACTTCTGTCTCGGGCGGCTCTAAAGGCTTTGTAAGTTCTTTATCTATCGGCACTAAGCGCTCAACTGGCACTTCGACCGTTTGATATTTAATTATCGGTTTTGAAGCGCAACCTAACATCGTCAGGGACAAGAGTATTAGCGCACTCATCTTCACTGGTAAGCTGTATCTTTTTTGGCGCATAAAGTTTCTCAAGCATTTCCCTTTGCTTTTTTAATGCTTCTTGTCTTTGTTTTTCTGATTGCTTTTGCACTTCTTGTAATCTCGCGATTGTATCACTAGCCGAATTATTGGCTTGCTGACATTCGACAATCCGAGATTTTAACTCATTATTTTTTAGGCGCTCTATTTCTAGCTTTTGGTGCTGAATATAAAGCGTAAGCACTAAACCAGCGCAAGCCAAGCCTAAAGATATGGCTGGGCTTTTAAGCGCTCGAAACAGTGTAGAAATCTTGCCCAGTATCGGTAAGCTGAACATTGACCCAATTAGTTCCGTTAAATTGCAACACATCGCCCGCTTGCGGGTTAGTGATTACAACATTTGATAAATCGTTAAGGCTCGCCTGATCTAAAGTTTCAAAAGC
>DATBNI010000268.1:0-13019 GCA_036554425.1 Psychromonas sp. | reverse complement strand
TATCGTTTATCTGATCAAGAAATTTCTACAGCAGTTAGCTCGATTAAACATTTTGTGGAATTTGATAGCCAGATGCCGATGATGTCCGGCAATAAACTCTCCTTATTATCCTCTACTGACGTTATTTTAAAGGAACTGGCTGCTTGTATTGAGCAAGCCCAGCACAGCTGTTATTTGATGTTTTATATCTGCTTCGAGGGAGGCTTGGCAAATGATGTTTTGGATGCATTAATGCGCGCCGCCCGCAGGGGGGTAAGCTGTAAGTTATTATTTGATTCCGTTGGCAGCCATGATTTTTTTAATTCTAAACGTATGCAACGGCTTAAAGGTGCGGGTGTTGAAATATGTGAAGCCTTACCCGTTGGCACCTTTAGATTACTCTTTCAGCGTCAAGATTTACGTTTACACCGCAAATTAGTTTGTATCGATGATCATGTTGCTTATACCGGCAGTATGAACTTAGTCGATCCCGCTTTTTTTAAGAAAGAGAAAGATGTTGGACAATGGGTCGACATGATGGTGCGCTGCGAGGGACCTATAGTGCAGTTGATGAAAAGTGTATTTGTATGGGATTGGTATTTGGAAACTAACGTTAAATTACCTTTTCATAAACTTTATGAAGACAGTTTTGCCATCGCCGGGGATCAAAATGTACAGCTTATTCCATCGGGGCCTGAGTTTGGTGATGCGAGCATCTATCAAGTTTTATTAATCGCTATTTACGAGGCCAAATATAGTTTAGTGCTCACCACTCCCTATTTTGTGCCCGATGAGAGTTTGCATGAAGCCTTAAAAGTGGCAGCGCTGCGTGGTGTTGATGTGAAAGTGATTCTACCGGCTAAAAACGATTCCTTTATGGTTGATTACGCATCACGGGCTTTTTTTCAGGAGTTGTTGGTCGCGGGGGTGAACATATATAAATTCCACGGCGGTTTACTGCACAGTAAAAGTATTGTTATCGATGAGAAAATGGCTTTATTAGGGACTGTTAATCTCGACAGACGCAGTTTTTGGCTGAATTTTGAAATGACCATGCTGGTTGATAATCCCTTTTTTGCCGGCGAATTATTGCAGTTGCAAATGCGTTATTTATTGTCGTCAGATCCTTTAATGCTGGAAGATTGGAAGAAACGAAGTTATCCGCAGCGCTTATTAGAAAGTGTCATGTACCTGTTTAGCCCGCTGTTATAGCAGCGACAGCAAACCGACATCTCTGAATAAAACAGAGCTGGATTTGCTATAAGTAATCAGAAATAAAAAAGCCTGCAATTAAGCAGGCTTTTTATATTCACTTAGCAATAAAGAATGATTAAGCTTCTTTTTTTACTTTTTCTTCTACTAATTTAGGCGCATCAACTGCCGCTATTTCAGGGGCGTCCATTAGATCCACGTAATCTGTGCCATAGTAAGAAGCAAGAAGCACGGCTTTAAGCTCAGCTATTAGCGGGTAACGCGGGTTTGCAGGAGTGCATTGGTCATCAAAGGCTTGTTCCGCCAGTGCATCAACTGCCGCCAGGAAGTCATCTTCTTTAACACCCGCGGCTTGAATTGAAAGTGGAATATTTAATTCACCTTTTAACTCATCTAACCAAGTTAGCAGCGCATTAATTTTAGCTTCAGTATTACCTTCGTAGAAACCAAGGTGAACGGCAATCTCTGCGTAACGAGCACGTGCTTTAGGACGGTCGTACTGAGAGAAGGTACCTTGCTTAGTTGGTTTGTTGGTTGCGTTAAAACGAATAGTATTGGTTATTAACAATGCATTTGCCAAACCGTGCGGAATGTGGAATGCATTACCGATTTGATGCGCCATAGAGTGGCACACGCCCAGGAATGAGTTGGCAAACGCTATGCCCGCGATAGTGGCTGCGTTATGCACTTTTTCACGCGCAACTGCATCGTTTTTACCGTTATGGTAAGAGCTTGGTAAGTACTCTTTTAACAGTTTAAGCGCTTGCAGCGCTTGCCCGTCTGAGTATTCATTAGCAAGCATTGAAACGTAAGCTTCAAGTGCGTGCGTAACCGCATCGTAACCACCGAATGCACAGAGAGATTTCGGCATGTCCATGACGAGGTTTGCATCAACAATCGCCATGCTTGGCGTTAGTTCATAATCAGCTAGCGGGTATTTTTTACCGGTTTTTTCGTCGGTAACAACAGCAAAGGGTGTTACTTCAGAACCTGTACCAGAAGTCGTTGTAATACAGACGAGTTCTGCTTTAACGCCCATTTTAGGGAATTTGTAGATACGCTTACGGATATCCATAAAGCGCATTGCTAAATCTTCAAAATCAGTTGCGGGATGCTCGTACAGAACCCACATAATTTTCGCTGCATCCATTGGTGAACCACCACCCACAGCAAGAATGACGTCTGGATTGAATACGTTACAAGCAGCCGCCCCTTTTTTGATAATTGCAAGGGTAGGATCTGCTTCAACCTCGTGGAAAATCTCAACTAACATCCCTTTTGATTCAAGGATTGAACGTAGCTCATCTATGTAACCGTTAGCAAAGAGGAAGCCATCTGTTATTATCATTGCACGTTTCTTATCTTCTAAATCAGTCAGTGCGATCGGTAATGAACCGCGACGGAAGTAGATAGATTTAGGTAGTTTATGCCATAACATATTTTCAGCTCTCTTCGCAATTGTTTTAGTATTGATTAGATGTTGCGGACCTACGTTTTCTGAAACAGCGTTACCACTGTGCGTACCACAACCCAGCGTCATTGAAGGTGCGAAACCAAAGTTATAGATATCACCAATACCACCGTGAGAGGTTGGTGAGTTAATCACGATACGACAGGCTTTCATTGCCAGGCCGAATGCATCAACACGATCCGAGTTTGCATCTTGGTCTGTATAGAGTGCCGCTGTGTGACCGACACCACCTATATCTAGAACAAGTTGCGCTTGACGAACAGCATCTTCATAGTTTTTAGCTTTAAACAGACCTAAAGTTGGAGATAGTTTTTCATGTGCAAACATGTTTTCAACGACCACTTCAGGGCCTTCACCAACAAGAATTTTAGTTGAAGTGGGTACTTTAACACCGGCAAGTTTAGCAATAGTGTAGGCCGACTGACCGACTATTTTAGCGTTAAGCGCGCCGTCGATAAACATCGTTTTAGCCACTTTTTCGGCATCAACCGCGTTCAACATAAAAGCGCCGTATTCTTGTAGACGCGCTCTAAATTCATCATATTTAGATTCAACCACAATCGCAGCCTGCTCGGACGCACAGATCATACCGTTATCGAATGTTTTTGACATTAGGATTGAAGAGACAGCGCGTTTGATATCAGCTGATTCGTCAATAATCACAGGCGTATTACCCGCGCCAACACCGATAGCAGGGTTACCTGAAGAGTATGCTGCTTTAACCATGCCCGGACCACCGGTCGCAAGGATAATGGCTGTATCGTTGTGCTTCATAATGGTATTAGTCAGTTCCAGTGATGGAATATCAATCCAACCAATGATATCTTTCGGAGCACCGGCTGAAACTGCCGCTTCTAAAACGACTTTAGCTGCGTAGTTTGTACATTCTTTAGCACGTGGATGCGGTGCTACAATACAACCATTCCCTGTTTTAAGCGCCATTAAAGTCTTAAAAATAGCTGTTGATGTTGGGTTGGTTGTTGGGATAATCGCACAGATGATGCCCATAGGCTCAGCAAGTGTCACAGTATTGAGTGATTCATTGCGTGATAATTCACCAACTGTTTTTGTGTCTGCGTAACTGTTGTAGATGAACTCTGAGGCAAAATGGTTTTTAATTACTTTATCTTCCATGATCCCCATGCCTGTTTCTTTAACAGCCATTTTTGCAAGTTCTATACGATGTGTTGAAACTTTAAGGGCTGCGACGCGGAATATTTCATCAACCTTTTCCTGTGAGAAGGTTGCATACTCTGCTTGTGCTACTTTAACGCGTGCAATCAGCGCTTCTAGATCAGCAACAGTGCTTACTGTCATAATATTTCTCCTAAAGATTTATAAGATTAAAAGTTTAAAAATGTTTTAATAAAATAGTTGTCGCGCATTCTTAGTAAAAAACTCTTGTTGAATAATCTATGACTGATTATAGAAACCTATTCATCAAGGACCTTGATCAAGATCAGAAAAAAACGATTTATGAAAACATTAAAAGTGTGAGAGTGCTCACATTCGAGTAAGGCAGATAAACAGGCCCTCAATAACCTTGTTTAGCGGCGATAAAAAAGGGGTTATTAAAATTTTATTCGCCTATCTTGGCTATATGTGGGAAAGTCTTTGCTTGTCATAGCAAGCGGTAATAAGCTGTCACTTTAGCTTAAATCATAAATAAAGAGATAGTATGTCCAATGCCTCCCCTTTTGCGCGCAGTGCAATGTTTTTTTCTGCGATTGTTATCTCCCTTGCCGGTGTAAAAGTTGCCGCGCCCATTGTTGTCCCTTTTTTACTTGCTCTGTTTGTTGCTATTATCTGCAATCCTGCCATTGACTTTTTATCGGCACGTCGAATCCCCCGGAGTGTTGCTATTGCCTGCGTCATCTTCTTTATTTTTGCCATGTTTTTTGGTTTTGGGGGCGTTATTGGTGCGGCAGTTAACGGTTTTAGAGAGGCAATCCCCGCCTATGAAGCTCAATTTGCGGTCGAACTGCAATGGTTAATTGTTAAAATGAGTGAGTATAATATTGTTGTTTCGATGACCGAAGTACGAGAATATTTCGATCCCGCAAAAATAATGACCCTGGTGACCAGTACCTTGAGTAGTTTCAGCAGCGTATTGGGTAATGTGTTTCTGTTGTTATTAACAGTCGTCTTTATGCTCTCAGAAGGCAGTGGTTTTGCCAGGAAACTGCATATCGCCTTTGATGACTCAGTCAAAACGGAACAGCGCTTAGATCATTTTTTAAAGTCAGTGAATAAATATATGGCAATAAAAACCATCATGAGCTTAATGACAGGTTTAATGATCGGTTTTGCTTTATGGCTGATGGGAGTCGATTTTTACGTGTTATGGGCTTTACTGGCTTTTTTATTAAACTATATACCCAATATAGGCTCAATTATTGCGGCGGTGCCGGCGGTTATTTTAACTTTTTTACAGCTTGGCATAGGTTATGCCGCCGCCGTGATAGCGTTATTTGCCGGTGTCAATATGCTCATGGGGAATATCATTGAGCCTAAATTTATGGGGCGCAGTCTCGGGCTTTCAACCCTGATCGTCTTTCTGTCATTAATATTTTGGGGGTGGTTATTAGGGATGGTAGGGATGTTATTATCCGTGCCTTTGACCATGATTTTTAAAATAGCATTAGAAAATAGTGAAGAGGGCCGTTGGTTTGCTATTTTATTAAGTTCAGATGAAGAAATAGACGATTTTCAAATAAACAAACAACAAGATAATCAATAATGAAAATATTGGAACATATTAATTGGCAAGATGTTGCCCGCCAACCTGAAAATGAGATGCAGCGTTTATTACACGGTCGAGGTTTTCACTTTGCTGAATCTAGCCAGATTAATATAGAGTGGCTATCACCGGTAATATTAATCATTTTATATAAAGAAGTGGCAGCAAAAGATTTACAAGCCCTTAGCGAACAGTTACTGCACAAAATGACCGAAATTGGTTTTACGGTTAAGAGCATTCAAGTGCAGTTCCGCTGTCGGGATTTTGCGCCGACTGAGATTTTATATGGCCAGCCTATTACCGATTTAATTGCCTGTGAAAATAAGCTTAAATATAAAATAAATTTAGGCAGTAAACAAAATTACGGCATTTTTTTAGATATGAAAAATGGCCGTCAGTGGTTACAAAATAACAGCCACAATAAATCTGTTTTGAATCTTTTTTCTTATACCTGTGCTTTTTCCAACGCCGCTATTGCGGGGGGCGCAAAGCGGGTTATCAATTTAGACATGAGCAAAGCAGCACTGGCAGTAGGGCGTGATAATCATAGATTGAATGGTCATGATCTCAGCCGGGTGAAATACCTTGCCCACGATCTTTTTAAGTCTTGGGGTAAAGTGAAGCGATTTGGACCCTATGATATTGTGATTGCAGATCCGCCGTCCTTACAAAAAGGCAGTGTCAATATCAAGCGTGATTATCCTAAAATTATCCGCCGTTTACCTGATTTATTAAGTGCTGACGGGGTAGCGCTGTTATGTTTGAATTCTCCTGATTTAGATTTGGCCTTTTTAAGGGATATTATTGCCGAAGAATGCCCTCAAGCCGTTATCATTGCGAAAATTTCCCCTCCTGAGATGTTCATCAATATTGAACCCGAGCGTGGTTTGAAATGTTTGCTGGTGCGGATAACAGGTGATATCTAAAGTAAATTCGATAAATACCCTGCTTGGAACTATTATGCCTGCGCCTAAATAGAGGCGCTAATCGCTGGGATTGTCATTAATTTCTGATTGAAAATTATTTATAAAAAAGCCCCGATTTGTAAACCAAATCGGGGCTTTTTTGCACTCATTGATACTCGCTGGCGAGTTAAACTTTAGCGGCTGCTTTATCTAGAGCTTGTGTTGCCTGGATAGCGGTTAATGCTATAGTGTAAACAATATCATCAACCAATGCGCCACGTGATAAATCATTCACAGGTTTACGCATACCCTGCAGCATCGGACCAATACTGATCAGCTCGGCACTACGTTGGACGGCTTTATAAGTCGTATTACCGGTATTCAAATCCGGGAAGATGAACACAGTTGCTTTGCCGGCAACCGGACTGTTTGGCGCTTTGCTTTTGGCCACATTTTCCATTACCGCCGCATCATATTGAAGCGGACCATCAATCAGCAGATCGGGACGACGCTGTTGTGCTATTTTAGTCGCTTCGCGCACTTTATCGACATCAGAGCCGACACCGGAAGTACCCGTTGAATAGCTGATCATGGCAACTTTAGGATCAATACCAAATGCGATAGCTGAATCTGCAGATTGAATCGCGATATCTGCAAGTTGTTCTGCGCTTGGGTCTGGGTTGATTGCACAGTCGCCATAGACTAAGACTTGATCCGGTAAGAGCATGAAGAAAATAGAAGAAACTAAGTTTGCTCCAGGCGCGGTTTTAATCAGCTGCAGCGCGGGTCGAATGGTGTTTGCCGTGGTGTGAATAGCGCCTGAGACAAGCCCGGATACTTCACTCTCCGCCAACATCATAGTGCCTAAAACAACGGTATCTTGTAATTGTTCACGGGCAACAACTTCAGTCAGACCTTTCGATTTGCGCAGTTCTACCATAGGAGCAACGTAATCTTCAATAACATCAGCAGGATTGATGATTTCAACATCATCCGTTAAAACAATGCCCTGCTGTGTCGCGATACGGTGAATCTCTTCCGGGTTACCTAATAGAACGGGTTTTGCAATACCACGTTGTGCACAGATAAGCGCGGCTTGAATAGTACGCGGCTCTTCACCTTCAGGCAGAACAATACGCTGGCTATTTTTGCGTGCAAGTTCAGTTAAATGATAACGGAATGCCGGCGGTGATAAACGGCGGGATAAAGATGAATTGCCGGTTAATGTTTTTAACCAATGTTTATCAACATGGCCGGCAATGTATTCCTGTACCTTTTCAATTCGCTCTATATCATCAATGGGAATTTCCATATTGAAGTTTTGCAGGCGCTGAGCGGTTTGCCAGGTGTTGCTATTGATTAAAAGAATCGGTAAACCGGATTCCATTGCCCGCGCACATAACTTCATGACCTCTGCTTCGGGTGCGTAATCACCCGTCAGTAATAAACAACCAATTTTCATCCCGTTCATTACCGCAAGACATGCGGCGATGATCACATCACTGCGGTCACCAGAGGTGACCAGCATTGATCCGGCTTTGAAATGTTCAAGCATATTGGGAATAGAGCGTGCGCAGAATGTGACGCGTTGTAAACGGCGGGTTTTGATATCACCTTTGTTTAATATTTTCGCATGTAAATGGGTAGCAAGATCTATTACGCGAGGTGCAATCAGATCCGAACTCCAAGGGATACATCCTAAAATAGGCAAGGGACTTTTACTGAACATTTGCAATACTTCAAGATTACTGTTGGCCGAGTCGTGAGCACCCTCAAACATTTCAGTTAAATCTGGACGGTACTGCTCACTTTCATCGATCGGTGCGCCCACTTTATTGATAATACAGCCGGCAATATTTTTATTTTTTTTACCACCAAAAGAAGAGATGGCAATCTCGATGCGCTCTTTTAATTGCTGTGAAGAGTCATTACTTGGGTGAGTCACAAAGACCATCTCTGCGCCTAATGCTTTGGCAATGCTGTAGTTTATTTCGTTGGCAAACTGATGCTTATTCGTCGGCACAAGACCTTCAACAATGATCACATCACTTTCTTTGGTGCCTTGACGAAAACGTTCAACGATATTTTCCAACAGGTCAGAGGTTTTGCCGGAAGAAATGAGGTTTTCTGCGTATTTCATTGCAAAAGGTTCTGGCGGATTTAAAGCTGAAGCATTACGCAGTGTTGCTGTCGAGCGCTCAGGGCCTGTATCTCCTGAACGTGGTTGAGCAATAGGTTTAAAGAAGTTTACTGCTACACCCTGGCGCTCCAGCGCGCGGACCATACCTAGACTTACTGAGGTAACACCAACACCAGAACCAATGGGAATGAGCATAATTGTACGAGGCATTAAAATTCCTAATATTTATATAGTTTAGAGCAAAAAAAGTATTAACCGCGAGTCGCTATCAACCCGCTGTTGGTCGAATCTATTAAATTACGCTGAAACCAGCGCAGCAGAATCTTCTGCAATTACCCACTCTTCATTGGTTGGAATAACCATCGCGATAGGGGAGTCGGCTGCCGTAATTATACCTTTATTACCAAGAATAGCGGCAGCATTTTTCTGTTGATCAACCTGGAAACCAAAAACAGTTAATAGATCCAGCACTTTTTTGCGGATGGCTGCGGAGTTTTCGCCAATACCCCCGGTAAATATAATGGCATCGATACGCCCAAGGGGAACTGCGTAGGAGGCAATATATTTTGCTAAACGGTAGCAGAATACATCCAGCGCTAATATAGCGCCTTTATGGCCTTCATCAGCGCCTTCTAAAATCACCCGGCAATCGCTGGAAAGGCCGGATAAACCTAACAGACCACTCTGTTTTTGCAGCATATCCATTACCCCGGTCAGGCTGTAACCTTCGCGGGTGATTAAATGTTCGATGATGCTGGGATCAAGATCACCACAACGTGTACCCATCACAAGTCCTGCAAGCGGCGTCATCCCCATGCTGGTATCAACACTTTTGCCATTTTTAATAGCAGTAACCGATGCCCCATTACCTAAATGTGCCGAAATGACATTAATTTCTTGAACGGGTTTATGCAGGATTTTAGCCGCCTCTTGGCTTA
Organism: Psychromonas sp.; assembly: GCA_036554425.1. Classification (GTDB taxonomy): domain Bacteria; phylum Pseudomonadota; class Gammaproteobacteria; order Enterobacterales; family Psychromonadaceae; genus Psychromonas. Next base: position 3,634 of record DATBNI010000268.1, on the reverse strand, counting down.
CAAACAGGTGACTTGTACCGTGCATACCGTAACGACGAATACCTTTATCTTTGTAAAGGTTAGCAGGTAAGGCATACATAAATGCTTTCGCGGGCATTGTTTGATGGAATGCGGTATCAAATACGGCAACTTGAGGGAGTGCCGGAAAAGCGTATTGTGCCGCTTTAATACCTAAAACATGTGCAGGGTTATGCAGCGGGGCGAGGGATGAGCACTCTTCAATCCCTTCTAACACGGCATCATCAATAATAACAGACTCAGTGAACTTTTCTCCGCCATGAACAATACGGTGACCAATTGCCACAAACTGCTCAACTAAACCTGCTTCTTTTTTGATGATCTCTTCAACGATATAAGAAATGGCTGCTGAATGCGCGCTATGAGAGGGAAGATTGGTGGATTTTTTCTTTCCGGCAATTGCCCATTTAATACGGGCATCGGGAAGATTAAAGCATTCAGCAAGACCACTAATTATCTCACCACCATTATCGGCATTGATAACCGCGAATTTAAGAGAAGAACTACCACAGTTAAGGACAAGTACAAGTTTGTTATTCATGAAAAATCCAGTCAGTAAAGTTTGAAATATCAGCATCTCAGTCGTTCAACGCTGACGCGCTTCAGGGTGTGCTCAATGGACAAAAAAGCCTGCTCATTGGTGATTCAGCTCACAGAATTGTGTATAAAGTCTACACCTATGTCATTAAATGACAATCAACAATCGGGCAAGAAAATGATTTAAATCAAACTCCAGGGAGGTAGTTTCATTGCGTTTATGCTGTGCTTGTAATGTGCAGTCCGGCTGGATTTATTGCCGTTGTTATTGCTTTTTTGCATTGTTATTGTATTGTTTTTACAGTAACTGTTATATTGAGGCATGTGTCTAGGGTTCATTGAACACTTTATTTGTTAACTAATCTGAGGTTTTTTTGTATTCATTTTTTGATGTTATTCGAGAAGGTGGCCGTTACCTCAAGGTTTGGCCAAAACAAAGTGCACTAAATGGCTTGTTTATTGATAGCAAAGTTTCACTCTATACACGCCTGTCAATTAAAATAACACCCGCTTTTATTGCCCTGAGCTTAGGTTTAACAGTGACCTTTCCAACGCTGTTTGATCCTATGGTAAGCGTCACCTTTGCGTTATTTTTATTAGGCTTACCGATTCAAGGTTTTTATTGGCTGGGCAAACGTTCGCAACAACTTTTGCCGCAGAAATTATTGCCCTGGTTTATGGCAATCAAAAAAAAATTGAGCGTAAAAAATACCGCAGAGGAGGAGTTGATTCACCATCCTTCCTATTTGGAGCTTGCAGAATTACTGCAGCAAGCCTTTAAGCTGGGCGGTGATGATTTTTTACAGCAGCATGAGCTGATTTAAGCTTTGTTATAATTTAGCCAGACGAATTATGAGCTCGTCCCCAATGATCGCCTTTTGGGTATGTTACTCTTTCTGATAAACCTCAATATTAAAATCACACTCAATCCCCCAGTTTTTTTCCGCTAATAAATCCTGCATTTTTTGCGGGTTAAACTTCCATGCAAAAGGCGTCATATTAATTAAATCCTGCACTGCTTGAGGGTTATTAATGCTGAGCATGTACTTTAGATTTATCTGCTGGATCTTGCTAAAACCCGGCACGGTTTTATTTTCTTCGGCATGCTGATTTACCTGTTCATATATTTTTTCACGTAACTGGTAGAGATGGCGCGGGGCAGGCGTGACCGTTATCATATAACCCTGTGGTTTGATTAATCGCTGCAGTTCACTTTCGAGTGACGGTGCATAGATTCGGATTAAGGCATCTAAGCTATTATCCGCCAGTGGCACATCGTATGCGCTGGCGACACAGAAGTTGATGTTTTTACAGCGTTTAGCCGCATAACGTATGGCTACTTTGGAAATGTCTAAACCGTTAATCACAAACTGCTCCGGGAGCTTTGCAGCGAGAGACGCAGTGTAATAACCTTCACCGCAACCTAAATCAAGAATCTGAGCCTGATCTGAGCCTGTTAAGTATGCCGACACTAACTCACTGACTTTTTCCGCTAATGGCAAATAGCCGTCGCTGTTTAAAAAAGCACGCCTTGCCTGCATCATGTCTTTATTGTCGCCCGGATTTTTTGAATTTTTAGCATTCACCGGCAGCAGGTTTAGATAACCTTCTTTGGCAATATCAAAATGATGATTATTAGCACAGATTTGAGTGCTGTTGGTGCGTTGCAGTTTAGTTTGGCAAAGCGGACAAATAAAAGGAGTCATAATGGGGACCTATTCAAGCAGGCGGAATATTTACCTGCTCTGTTTATTAATCAGTAGATGACGCAGTCATGGTATTGTAAAAGAATCGCTTTTATTTTTTCCATACTCTCATGGGTTGGCGTGCTGACGCCATCGAGCGGGTAGATTTCTCCCATTGCCGTCCATTTATGCTTGCCTAATTCATGGTAGGGTAACAGCTCAACTTTTTCGATGTTTTTCATCGGCGCTATTAATTTACCCAGCGCATGTACATCTTTTTCACCATCGGTATAACCAGGCAAAACGACATAACGTAAGTAAACGGGTTGATGACGCTGGGCTAAATAGTGAGCAAATTCAAGCGTATATTTATTACTTACGTGGGTTAAATCAATATGTTTATCATTGTCCATCTGTTTGATATCCAATAACACCAGATCGGTGACATCGAGCACTCCTTTAACGGTATCATCGATGCGGCGTACAAAACCATTAGTATCTAAACAGGTATGAATCCCCTCCAGACGGCAGGCTTCAAAGATTGCTTTAACAAATGCAGGTTGCAGCATAGCTTCCCCTCCGGAAACGGTAATACCACCACCCGATGCTTCCATATAATGGCGATATTGCACTATCTCAGCCATCAATTCTTCAACGCTCATCTCTTTACCGGCCTCGGTATCCCAGGTATCGCGGTTATGACAATATTTACAACGCATTAAACAGCCCTGTAAAAAAATAATAAAACGGATTCCTGGACCATCAACGGTACCACAACTTTCAACAGAATGAACTCGTCCGGTGACTGACATCATAAGCCCCTTAAAAATAGATTATTTAATTTGTCTCTTACGGAAAAAATAAATTAAATAAACATTTTATGCTAGATAAAAATAAAGGTTTCATCCGTTAAGATGAAACCTTTGCGATTATATCAGGCAAACTATACCCAAACTACTAAGGCTTTGCCTGAATATTTGTGTTTTTATAAGGTCGCAGTAAAAGTACGTGAGATCACATCGTTTTGCTGTTCTTTGGTTAACGAGTTAAAGCGTACTGCGTAACCAGAAACACGGATAGTCAACTGAGGATATTTTTCAGGATTTGCCATTGCATCGATCAGCATTTCACGGTTCATGACGTTGATGTTTAAGTGCTGACCACCTTCAATTTCAGGGGTGTGCTTAAAGTAACCGTCCATCAGACCCGCTAAGTTGGCTTTGCGTGAGTCGTCAGTTTTACCTAATGCATTCGGTACGATAGAGAAAGTATAAGAAATACCGTCTTGTGCGTAAGCGAATGGCAGTTTAGATACAGATGTTAATGATGCAACTGCACCCTTTTCATCACGTCCGTGCATTGGGTTGGCACCAGGGGCAAACGGCATGCCGGCA
>DATBNI010000256.1:0-2560 GCA_036554425.1 Psychromonas sp. | reverse complement strand
AGAGTGGCCATTATCTGCGAGTAAGGCGTTGGATCTTTTATCCGAGCAATTAGAACAAAGCAGAGAGATTAGCAGTACTTTTGATCAATATATTCGTGGACAAGCTTTTTTAGACAAAAGTACAGGATTAGGCAACAGCCTGGCGTTTGATAATTATTTAGATGTCGTCCTGCGGGATCGTAATGTATTGTCGAGTGCTTTATTAATGATAAAATTTAATGAATTAGAATCGATAGAGCATAAACTCGGCAGGACTGTTTGTGGTGAAATGTTATTGCAGATAGCTGAATTATTAACCCACTTTGCAGCGCGTTACCATGACCATTTTATTGCCCGTATTGCCAACTCTAAGTTTGTGTTAATTATTCCGCAGATGACCTACCAGGAAACAGAAGTGCTTGCCAAGCAACTGACTAAATCTCTTTTTCAATTATATCTGCCAAAACCTTTTTTAATTGATGATTTTTTCCATATCGGGGCTGTCAATTTTCATTATGGAACAAAAAAAACATTGCTTGTCGATGATTTAAACCGTGCATTGATTGTTGCTACCCATCAAAAAGTAAGTGGCTGGTTTATGTCTGATGACTCGGATGATCAAGTTACTTTCTATAAAGGCACTGTGCATTGGCGATCCTTACTTGGCAATATATTGGCTAAAGATAGTTTGCTGCTTTATCGGCAAAGGGTCGTCCAACGAGATGGTTCAACTGAACTTTATTCTGAGATTTGGCCGCGTATTAAAGATAATCAGCAACAAATTGTTAGTGCAGGCGTGTTCCTGCCGATGGCCGAAAAATGCGGCTTATATCAAAAATACGATCGCCAAATTTTAGAGAAAACCCTGGCATTAGTGACGGCCAGGGGCGAAAAAGAAAAGCCGATCGCGGTTAATCTGGGAACACAAATTATAACCGATAAAAGCACCCAAAAATGGTTATTCTATGAACTCCTGCAGTTACCACGAGCTTTACGTCATCATTTAGTTGTCGAAATATCCGAAAGTCTATTACAGGCCAATTATGCCGAACTGCGAAGCGCATTAATTTCAATTCAAAAAATGGGCTGTCAAATTGCCGTTGATAATGTCGGGAAAAAGCTGGCTAATACTAAATATATTATCGATTTTAACCTTGATTATTTGAAACTCTATGCCGGATTGATACGTAATATTCATCTCCGCAAAACCAATCAGGTGGCCGTACAAAGTTTAGTGGCGAGTTGCTTAAATAGTCATACTAAAATTATTGCAGTAGGGGTTGAAAGTGAGGAGGAGTGGCAATGTCTTCTTAAACTGGGTATTTATGCGGGGCAGGGGGACTTTTTTTCACCCGCCGCGCCCCTTTGTATGTCCAAATTAGATTAATACCTGGCGGGACTGGCTTAAATCAGATTTCAGTTGATGGTTTTTCTCTTTTAATCCTGCTAACCCCTGCAGACCGCCAGTGTGCAGGGCAACGATATGTTCGCCTCGCTTAAAATAATCCTGTTCGATAAGTTTAAATAAGGCATAAAACATCTTGCCAGTGTAAATAGGCTCAACGGGAATGCCCGTTTGCAGGCTAAACTGCGCACAAAAATGATTTAGTTCAACGGGCACCTTGGCATAGCCCCCATGGTGAAACTCCGTTTTTAATCGCCAGTTATTATTGTTGTTGATCTTGGCCTGCTGCAATAGTGAGACTATTTCTTGATTAAGATAGTGTGCATTTTTTAACACAGCAATACCCGTTACTTTGGTTTTTAATTGCGCTTGTGCTATGCCTGCAACAATTCCGGCTAAGGTACCGCCGCTGCCCGTGGCGGTTATAATATGATCAACCGATCTATGCGCTTGTTGCTGAATCTCCTGCAGCGCTTCCATTACCCCGCGGATGGCAAAGTTGTTGCTGCCGCCCTCCGGCACAATAAAAGCGTTCGGGTAGGCGCTTTGTAAAGCTTGCAGGTAGTCAGACTCTGCTCTTTGTTTATATTCCTGGCGAGTCACAAATTGTAACTCCATTCCCCAGGCTAAAGCTTGTTTTAACGTGGGGTTATTTGCGTAATAACTCTCTCCGCGGATTATTGCACTGGTTTTGAAACCAAAATGAAAGCCTGCAGCAGCAAGCGCATGGATATGGTTAGAATAAGCACCGCCAAAACTAAGAATATGATCAACTTTTTGGCTGCGCGCTGCAAATAAGCTGTACTTTAATTTTCGCCATTTATTCCCGGATATTTCCGGGTGTAAAAGATCATCTCTTTTAACAGAAAGTGTTAATTGCCAAAGATCTAATAATGGATGTTCAATTTTCTGCAAGGGGGATGGGTTGATGATCTTTTGCATTTTTTTTTCAAGCTGTTGTAAGCCTGCATTTACTTGGTAGTTTGATTGCTGCAATATTTTCTTGCCTCAATAAATGGCTGTGTATTTTTATATGATACGGGGGGGTAAAAAGGGCGCAAATCCTATCAACAGACAGAGCGCAGTTAATGCGCTCTGTCTGTTGATTGGAAAAATTTTATTTCACTTCCTGGCCGGATGCCTGTAAATCTGCATGGTAAGAAGAGCGGACTAAAG
>DATBNI010000243.1:0-2331 GCA_036554425.1 Psychromonas sp. | reverse complement strand
TTTATTTTGAAGAGCTGCCCGCGGATTATGCCTATAACAAAATAAGCGAACTGCTGGCGTTATATGAAGCGGGTTTGCAGCAACCGCTACCCTTTTTTATACAGAGCGCTTTTGCCTGGTGCAATATAGTGCATTTACTGCAGCCCGATTGTTTTGTCCTCGATGATCTGCAGTTTGCAACTATTGCTGAAGCGCAGCTGGCTGCATTGGCGTGTTTTTCCAGTGAACGTGGTTTTTCTGAAGGCTCGGTTCCTTATATCAATAGATGTTATGAAAATCTGGAAGACCATTGGGATGCATTTCAGCCTTTAGCGTTGAAAATATTTATGCCTGTATTATCCAATATAAGCTCGATTGAATATGCTGCATCGGAGGCTGAATAATGGCTAACTTAAATAAAATGAAAACCACTAAAACAGAATTGTTAGTGCAGCCCCTTAATGCATTAACTTTTCCCCTGTATGGGCAGCGTTTAATTGAAGCTTCCGCCGGAACGGGTAAAACCTATACCATTGCCAGTTTGTTTATCCGCCTGTTACTCGGTCATGGTGATCAGACTGCTCATCAAAGACCCTTGACCGTAGATCAAATTTTAGTGGTCACTTTTACCGAAGCGGCGACAGCCGAATTACGCACCCGTATTAGAGAGCGTATTCAGGATGTACGTTTAGATTTTATTCAAGGTCAGAGTAATGATCCTTTTAGCCAAAGTTTGCTCAAAGATCTGCCGGATCATCAAGTGGCTATACGGTTATTACGTTTTGCTGAACTGCAAATGGATGAAGCTGCTATCTACACTATTCATGGTTTCTGCCAGCGTATGTTGATGCAAAATGCCTTTGAGTCGGGCAGTTTATTTGAGCAAAATTTATTAGAGGACGATGCGCAGCTGTTACGCTTAGCCTGCAATGATTTCTGGCGTACTTTTTTCTATGATTTATCCACGCCTTTGACCGAGTTGATTTTTAGTTATTGGGAGAGCCCCGGGCAGTTACAGAAAAGTTTACGGCCTTTTTTATCACGCAGCGATTTACATTTTTTACCGAAAATTAATGATTTTGATTTTAAAGCTAAGTATGAGCGCAGTTTATCAGCCATTGAAAACCTTAAATTAAATTGGCTTAATGATCAGGCTGACTATTTTGATATTATTACCCATTCCGCGGTTTCTAAACGCAGTTATAGCAAAAAACATCTGCCCAACTGGTTGACAGAGGTCTCCCAATGGGCGTTAACCTCCAGCGCCAGCTTAACTTTACCTAAAAACCTGGGTAAATTTTCACAAAAAATATTAGATGAAAAAACGCCCAAGGGCGAGGCTCCAAAACATCCTGTCTTTAGTGAAATTGAAGCGCTGCTAGCATTAGATCTTTCATTAGAAAATACTATTTTGGTAAAAGCCACCTATTGGGTTCAGGCGCATCTGCAATCGAATAAAAATAAACAGATGCTATTAGGTTTTGATGATCTCTTAACGCGCTTAGATGGGGCACTGCAAAAGGACAACGAAAATAGTTTAGCCCTGCATATCAGGACAGCTTATCCGATTGCCCTGATCGATGAATTTCAAGATACCGACCCTGTCCAATACCGTATTTTTACTGCTATTTACCAGTCCATTGAAGGGGAACATTCAGCCCCATCTGAGCCGCTTGATAAGAGTCTGGGTTTATTTATGATAGGCGATCCCAAGCAGGCGATTTACAGCTTTCGCGGCGCTGATATTTTTACCTATATGAAAGCGCGCCGGAATGTCAGTGCGCATTACAGCTTGGATAATAACTATCGTTCCACGCCGGAAATGATTAACGCCAGTAATACCTTTTTTGAGTTTTGCCCGGCTCCCTTTATCTATAATGATGATATCCCCTTTATTGCGGTGCAGGCACCCGATATTTCACGCAAAAAATTAGTGGTGAATAATAAAGACGATTTGGCCCAAAGCGCATTACAGTTTATCCACCCCGTTGGCGGAGAAAATATTCAAGGTTTTAAAGATTCGATAACCCATGCCTGTATCAATGAAATCAAAAAAATACTGCTGTTAGCACAGCAGGACGAAGCTTATCTGGAAGATAAAAAGGGCACTAGAACAGCCATTACGGCGAATCACATCGCGGTGTTAGTGCGCACCGGAAAAGAAGCACAGCTTATCCGTAAAGCGCTATTTAATGAAAATATTAACAGTGTTTATTTGTCGCTCAAAGAGAGTGTTTACGCCACATCCCATGCGCAGGACTTATTGCGTATTTTACAGGCTTGTTTAAACCCTGAAAATGAACGTTTATTACGTGCCGCCATCGCCTGTAAACTGTTCTGTCAAACACCTTA
>DATBNI010000236.1:0-1524 GCA_036554425.1 Psychromonas sp. | reverse complement strand
TCAGAGATGTTTATCCGGGGACAATGAACATGTGCGGTGCTTTGCGTTCGAAGGTTGCCGACCTCGTTTACCCTTGGACTTTTGCGTTATCTGAATTTTAAATTGATTTCATGAAAAAATGGCCGTTTAGCAGGGAAGATTTTTTAAATATCAGCACAAACTGTAAATAAATCTTTAAACTGTTTGATTTCAAAACAATATCAACCCGAAAATACTACCCAGGGTTGGATCACTTATCTGTTATTGTTAATGCTCAGCTATTATTCAATAAAGTCTTTTTTCTAAAGTAACAGCTAATCAGCATATTTCACCTCAAAATGCCCATTCAGAGCCGGGTTGGCTATAGATTTAACTTTCAATTCATTGTTTTTTCAGGTTTTTTGGCTTTTCTGGGTGATTCTTATACAACAATGCCAATTCATTACGGTCTTTAATGATTTTTATGATCTAGCTCCTTCTCGCGCCCCCTTAAACTGTTATATTGCGCTCACTTAATTTGACTGTGAGAATAAAACTGTCTATCCGTGTACTTCAGGTTTGGCATTAGCGGCAGGACTCCTTCCATCAATACCCGTCATGTAAGATAAATTTTAAGTACGCCCAAATAATAGGTTTATCCAAACAGAGCATCTAACGGCCACAACGCAGGTTGTTGATGATTTTTTGTGTTTTTTAGGAGTGTTTTTTTATCAGTTACAGCTAAAAATAAGCGTCAATCACCCGCTCAACGTTAATTACATTAAGTAAGCAATCACTGGGCAGCAGTTTTATTAGTGGCTTTAAAGGTCTTTTATAGCATTAAATAGATTCCCTCTAATAGGATCATTTTATTCTCTGACAGAGTGTTAATACTGAGAGAATTAACACTTAATCAAGGTCTTTAATCTCAAACGTGGTATGTTTTTGCCGAAAATAATAATTAATCTATAAAGGAGTTAACATGACAGAAAAAAAACAAAAAATGTCGCTCACTAAACGTGTTCTACTTGGTATGCTTATTGGTATTATAACGGGTTTTTTAATCCGTACATTTTTACATGACAGCGCGTTTGTCAATGAATACATCATTAATGGATTCTTTGAAGTGGGTGGGAAAATATTCATCGCCAGCTTGAAAATGTTAGTAGTGCCACTTATTTTTGTTTCATTAGTATGCGGAACCAGTTCATTAAAAGATATTTCAACTCTGGGGCGTTTGGGCGGAAAAACCGTCGCTTTTTACCTGATGACCACGGCAATTGCTATTACCTTCGCAATCATTATGGGTAATATCTTTGAACCCGGTGTCGGGATTGATCTTTCTACCGCAACCAGTTACGCATCATCAGAAGCACCTTCATTAGGCGCTGTTATTATTAACATGTTCCCCAGCAATCCCATTAATGCAATGGCAGAGGGCAACACCTTGCAAATTATTGTTTTTGCTATTTTGTTTGGTATAGCGATCAGTGCTTCCGGCAAATCCGGTGCGCGTATTGCCGCCTTTTTTGTTGATCTTAATGAAGTGATCATGAAGCTGGTTGT
>DATBNI010000230.1:0-3579 GCA_036554425.1 Psychromonas sp. | reverse complement strand
TAGCTCACAGCAAACAAGCCCAGTAATACTGGCACCAATAAATTTTTTCATAAATATCTGCACTGCTCTCTTCTGGCCGCTACCGACAATAAGGGGCAGCTCACAGCAAACAAGCCCAGTAATACTGGCACCAATAATTTTTTCATAAATAACGCCAGAATGTCACTTTTTCTAATTAATAATATACCCAATCCCCTTGAATATACATTTTAAGGCGAATTGGTACTAAAAATGTGATGTTGCATTTCACCGGGAAACACCACATGAGTTGCAGAGAATTACTTTCCTTTCATAAGATCGTCCGGAACGATTTAACCGGCCAGACTGATCACCTGCTGAATGCATGAAGACTAGATAGAGCATAATGTTTTTATACAAAATACCTAACGATTTAGCGCATCCTTGCGTAAGGCTGATTTTTCAGCCTCGGATAGAAATGCAATCTCCAGGCCATTCATTTGTGTTTGGCGAATCTGCTCTTGATTTAAACCAACTTTTGTTGCTGCTATTTCATATTCATGGGGCAGTTCAATCCCTTCAACAGCAGGATCGTCACTATTTAAACAAGCTAGCACTCCATGGTCTAAAAAAGTCTTGATAGGATGTTTTGCAAGGGAAGCCACAGTGCTTGTTTGGATGTTTGAGGTTAGACAAGATTCAATCCCTATTTTATGTTTTACCAGGTAATCCAGCAGTTTCGGGTCTTCAATCGCTTTCACGCCATGGCCAATGCGGGTTGCCCCAAGCTCGTGAATAGCCTGCCAAACACTCTGTGCACCGGCTGCCTCTCCGGCATGCACAGTCACCTGTAAATTTGCATTTCGGACTGTTTTAAAATGTTCGACAAAATGCGCGCCCGGATGCCCCAATTCATCGCCAGCAAGATCAATTGCAACTAAGTTATCTTTTTGAGTTAATAACGCAGCAAGCTCTTGCTGACAATGCTGCTGACCAAAAGTACGGCTCATAATCCCGATTAAATTTGCTTTAACAGCAAAATCACGACACCCCGCCTGCACGCCGTCTACGACAGCTTCAACAACACCTATCAGCGGCAAATTGTGCTTCATTGCCATGTAATAAGGTGAAAAGCGCAACTCCGCATAATCAATTTGTGCATTCATAACATCTTGCACATTTTCATAGGCAACACGGCGGCAGGCATCAAGATCTCCCAATACCGCCACCCCCCAATCCAATTTAGATAAAAAAGCCAGTAAATTTGGTTCAGTTTCAACTATTTGCACGTATGGACGTAAGCCCTCAATATTATAAGCAGGCAAAGCTAAGGAAAATTTTTGACCTAATTCTAAGATAGTGGCTATGCGGATATTACCGTCAAGATGACGATGAAGATCTGTCAATGGGAGAGTGTTGGTAATCATTATCTATTCAACATATTGCTTTAAAAAAACAGTATAAAGAATGCTAGTTTATCTGTCTTTAAGAAACTGACTAAAATGCCAGGCAGGATAAAATTTTGACATAATCTGTTGATATATTAATAATATATTCAACTTGGCAAATTTTAATAAAGTTTAAATAAAAAAACATGCAGAATTTAAATTATAAGAAAATAATTCTCCTCAGTAAACCTTAAGTTTAAGGAAGTAAGATACAGCCCTATTATTAACTGTTCGGAATAACCACCTTGAAATCGACTTTATTAAAGATCATTAAAAACCCCAACCTCTCCTCAAACATGGTGTTTTTGATCGCCCTGCTTTCAATATATTACGGTTTTGTTTTCAATTACCCTATCATTGATAAAATCTATATTTTATCGGACAATCAGGGTATATTTTATTTTCTTTCGCCTATCATTTTGACTTTTGCCTTTATCATTATTTTTTCACTGCTCGCCCTGCCTTATCTCTTTAAAGCAATCCAAATCCCGCTGCTGTTAACATCCTCGCTAGCTTTTTATGCCAGCCTCAAATATAACGTTATGTTTGATTACTCTATGATAGAAAATGTTTTTGAAACAGATACCGGGGAGGCTTTCAGCTATGTAAACCTCGGGTCCCTTTCATACTTTTTATTCTTAGGCCTGTTACCTGCATGGATTGTTTTTAAAATGAAAATAACCTATGCAAAAAGCATCACCAGAGAGATAGTTAATCGGCTTTTATTGGTTATTGCTGCTGTTATCGGGATTTTGCTCATCGCTTTTTTTTATTATAAAGATTATGCCTCCATAGGGCGAAATAACAGCTACCTGAACAAAATGATTAACCCGGCTCATGCATACAATTCGTTTAAGTATGTAAAGAGAGCCTATTTTACAAAAAAATTGGATTACAAAATAATTGGCCAGGATGCTAGCCTTGAAAGCAGCACGAATGAAAAACCTACTTTAATGATTTTAGTAGTGGGTGAAACGGCACGTTCACAAAATATTTTTTACAATGGTTATGCGCGAAATACCAATCCATACACACAGGATATGGGGATAATTTCATTTCAAGATGTTTCGTCATGCGGCACAGCCACTGCGCACTCGTTACCCTGCATGTTTTCAAATATGAACCGCGCTAATTACAACAAAAACCGTGCGATTAATCAGGATAATGTCCTGGATGTTATTTCTTATGCAGGCGTAGATATGCTCTGGCTTGAAAATGATGGTGGCGATAAAGAAGTCGCTAGCAATTTTTCAAAAATAGAGTTCACCTCTCAAGACAGCTTGGATTTATGTGATGCAGGATCCTGTTATGATGAGTTATTACTGCAAAACATAGACGAAAGAATTCAAAAAAACGAAGGTAATCAATTTATCGCCTTACATATTAAAGGCAGTCATGGACCGACCTACTGGCAACGCTATCCGGAAAGCAAAGCGCGCTTCACTCCCGCCTGTAACCAAAGTGATATTGAAAACTGCAGTGACCAAGAGATAGTCAATGTTTATGATAATACCCTTGTTTATACGGATTATATTATTGCCCGGACCATTAAAAAATTAGCAGAATATTCGAAGCAATATAATGTTGCCTTAATGTATATATCCGACCATGGCGAATCGCTCGGTGAAAACGGCTTATATCTGCATGGCGCACCTTACGTTATTGCCCCTGAGGAGCAAACTCAGGTCCCCTGGTTCATCTGGTTTGGCAATAATTATGCCGATGCAAAAGGGATAAATAAACAGTGTCTGCTTGATAAAGCAAACAATGATACCTTTTCTCACGATAATCTTTTCCATACTCTCCTTGGACTCTATGGTGTGGAGACAAGAGCAAAAGATAGTAAACTGGATATTATTGCCAGTTGCAAACAGGGCATAAATAACATTGCAAAATTGAACAAATCAGCACCTTAGGTTTAATTCTTGCTGTTTTTATATCACACTCATCGAATGCGATGGCAAAGCGTTTCAAGAGCATTTATCAGAAGCCTAAAGCAAAAGCTTATGAATAACCGATGTGGCTCGGCACAGGGATGTGCTGTCCGAGCCGATGCGTTAAGACGTTATTATGCGGGTTAGAATATAGAGTATGTAGGCGAATTGAACGGCAGTTCAGTATTATGAGCGGGACAGTCTCTACCGGTACTGTGAGTTATGCACTAGCGGGTATA
>DATBNI010000229.1:0-5204 GCA_036554425.1 Psychromonas sp. | reverse complement strand
TCAGAGCAAACCCTTGCCGATGTTTAAGCGCAAAACCCGTTGCAGATAACGCAGAGCTTGATAACTGCTCCGTTATCGGCGCTTTTAACTGCCCAACTTTTTTCTCGGGTAGGCCGGCAGGATGTATTTTTCTGTTTAACTGCTTGGCTAACGCCGCTATTTCTGCTTGATAAGGATGAATTTCAACACGGCGATCCAGAGGGTTGGATGTGCGAATTGGATCCAATTTCACCGGGAAGCTCTCACCCAGAGAAAGAACCGATATCTGTTTTGCCTCTACGCCCTTATCCAGCAAGAAATCAGCGACTGCCTGGGCGCGTTGTTTGGCGAGTTTGAGATTAAATTGAGCCGTGCCGCTGTGATCCGAGTGCCCAACAATTTGCCAGACAGCCTGCTTATCTTTTGCTGCCATTTTTATCCGCTTCGCCGTAACGCTTAACGCGGCAAAAAAGGCAGGCTTTATTTCAGCAGATGCAAGGGCGAATAGAACCCTCTCCTTACTTGGCTGTTGCGTTATATCTAACGGCTCTGCAATCATAAGGTTCGACTGTGCATGCACGGCAATATCATCGGATTCGGCTAACGAGATAGTTTCTATAGGGACATAATTATGTATCTGCTCAATGTGATTTTTCTCTGCCAGATAACCTTTATTAAAATGATCCTGCAAGGTAATTATCCCGCCCGTAATGACAGACAGAATAACAATACCGATAGCAGATTTTTGTGAAATTGATTTTTTACTGTTCATACTCTTTTTTCCTCTCATTGGTTAAAAGCCTCTTTTTGAGGTGCTTATTTAAGCAAAGTGTTATGTCCTTTTAGGGTTAACAAAATGGCAACACGCTGATCAATGATGTTCAAAAAGTGGCAATCACTGCGCAGCCCTTTTGCCTTATAATTTTTCATATATACTGAGTTTTCCTTAAACCTATCTCCAAGATAAAAATATGAAACGAATTGCTATTGTCGAAGATGAAAAATCAATCAGAGAAAATTATGCAGATTTAATGAATAAACAAGGTTATAGGGTGGAGTCTTATGCGGATAGGTTGACCGCGCTTGCCGCCTTTGAAATCCGTTTGCCGGATTTAGCCATTATCGATATTGGTTTAGGCAATGAATATGAGGGGGGATTTACGCTTTGTCAGGCATTACGAAGGCTTTCACAAAGTGTCCCTATCATTTTTTTAACCGCGCGCGATAATGATTTTGATACTATTTCAGGATTACGGATGGGAGCAGATGATTATTTAAGCAAGGATATTGGACTGGCGCATTTAATGGTGCGGATCAGTGCCCTGTTTCGCCGTATTGATTTACAACAACAACCAACGGATCAGAAGCGCCTATTAAAGCGCGGTTTATTAACTATTGATAACGATAAAATGCAGATTTGCTGGGCAGCACAACGTTTAGATTTTACGGTCACTGAATTTTGGATTGTTCATGCTTTGGCAAATAGAGCTGGAATAGTGCGTAACATGCAACAATTACTGCAGGACGCGAAGATGGTTGTTGATGACAATACAATCACCTCCCATATCAAGCGAATTCGCAAAAAATTCCTCTCCCTGGATGCAAATTTTAATGAGATCACGGCGCTCTACGGCATGGGATATCGTTGGGATATTTCTGATGAAGTATCATGAAAAAGTTCACACTGGGATTACGCACAAAAATCATTCTGTTATCCAGCTTATTATTGATCTTACCCTGGCTTGGTTATCAATATTTGCAGGAAATGGAAAATTTCCTGCGTCAGGGCCAGGAGCAAAGCCTGATCGGCACCACGCAAGCGCTTGCGACCGCCCTGCATGAACGACCCGAGCTGTTTAATGAGCAGGCCAGTTTGTTAGACGAAATTGATCCAGGTAAAGATTTATATGCCTATCAGCTTGGCCGGGCAATTAATCTTGATGGTGTGTTAAATGATTGGCAAGATATTCACCAGCAGCGTCTTTTTTATGGACAACAACAGGTGCGTTTTCAAACGGATAAAAATACACAAAACCCGATTTCTTTTACCCAGCGGCTGGGTAAAAGAAATGGCTATTTATATGCTTATTTGCAGGTAATGGATAAAAAACCCGTTTTTAGAGAGATTAATTCGCCTGCAATGGATCAAAACGATCATCTGATCATTGCGTTATCCACTCCTCAAGGTGTGCTGCAGCGTTATATTGTCTCTGTCTATAAAAGTGGCTGGTTTAACGCTTATTTGATGCCCGACTTAAGAGCTGATATGGAGCAATTACAACGCGAAAAACGCATTCAGGGATTTTGGAAATTAACTGATACAGGTTACAACATCGAGTTTCGTTTACCGCTGGAAATGCTCGGCAGTCAATTAGGCTTTGCTGTGCATAGCGTATCGGATCCCAAAACACGCCGGGTCGAGAGCATTATTTCAACATCCAATACCCGCGATTTAGCGCAGCTTGGCACTGTATTAGTCCCTTCCCCGGAAATCAGCCGTATATTAAAAGGGATGAGCCATACAAAATCAAGAATCTGGGTGCTGGATCGCCATCAAAGAGTGATCGCTAAAAGCGGTGATCTTCTTCAGGCCGATGGTGTTTGGGCTCAAGCACAACAAAAAGTAACAGAGTCGCAATGGCAAAAAATTGCATCCCGGCTGCTTGATCCGCTCTACGATCTTGTTTTATCACCTCCCACCAGCACCTTCGCTGATAACTTAAAAGAGGCAACGCGTTTAAACAGCCATTTTATTAAGCAGGCATTAACCGGCCAGTTACAGTCAAGCTGGCGACTCAATAAAGACAATAAAGCCATTATTCTATCAGCCGCTCATCCTATTATGGCCGGTAATCGGGTGATGGGCATAGTGGTTGCCGAAGAGACCACTAATGGCATTCTGGCATTACGTAATGAGGCCTTCAAAAAACTGTTTAATGTGCTGCTCAGTATTATACTGATTGGCGCCTTATTGCTGTTTATCTTTGCCTCGAATATCGCGCGCCGTATTCGCACATTACGCAATCAGGCTGATAATGCCATTGATTCTCAGGGGCGTATTTCAGCGCCCTTTTCTCCTTCGTGTTCAACGGATGAAATTGGCGACTTGTCTCGCGCTTTATCAGAGATGGTTAATCGTCTCGGTCAATATCATCACTATTTAGAGCAGCTTGCACCGCGTTTATCCCATGAGCTGCGCACTCCTGTTGCCGTGGTGCGCAGCTCATTAGAAAATCTCGCTTTATTACCGCAAAATGAAGATAACAAAAAATATATCAAGCGCTCACAACAGGGTATTAACCGGCTGAATCGTATTTTAACCAGCATGAGTGAAGCAACACGCATTGAACAAAGTCTGCAGCACAGTGAAAAACAACAGGTTATATTTAATGATCTGGTCAATGGCTGTGTGCAGGGTTATCAAATGACCTACCCAGCCTTCCATTTCCAATTATCACTGTCTCAGCAAGCGCAGCAGATTCTTGCTGATCCCGATTGTATAGTGCAACTATTTGATAAATTAATCGCTAATGCGATGGAGTTTAGCGAGAGCGGAAATGCAATTGAAATCACACTCAAAAATGAGGATCGCTTTGCTTTATTGGTTGTCAGTAACATAGGTCCACTCTTACCGGACAATATGACAGATCAACTGTTAAACTCTATGGTTTCAGTCCGCACGAAAAATTCTCAGGATAAAACCCATCTGGGGTTGGGATTATTTATCGCAAAAATGATCGCTGAATTCCATCAGGGGGAAATAATGATCCAAAATAGGCAGGATGGCCTGGGTGTTACCGTTTTACTGCGTTTACCGCTGGCAGAGCCTATTTTAGGCAACTCAATGTAATAATAGTGATTAAATCCGTGCGCCGGGATGAGAGTTAAATAACCAGGCTGACAATCTTATTTCTGCCGCTTTTTTTTGCCCTGTACATTAAATTGTCTGCCTGCTCATAAATAGTTAACATACTTTTAGTCTTATGCTTAATGGTCACCATACCGAGCGAAATAGTTAATAATTTATGGTTTTCATTTTGAGCATGATCAATCGCTAAATTTTCGACGCCTTGGCGCATATTATTGGCAAAGTCACGGGCGCTAACTTCATCCTTACTGTAGAATAACAAACCGAACTCTTCCCCGCCTAATCTAAAGATGTAATCATCGGCACGCAATAAACTTTCTTGCAGAAAACGGGATAATAAAACAAGTGCTTTATCACCCGCAACATGGCCATAATTATCATTATAGTTTTTGAAATTATCAACATCAACAATGGCAAAATTTAATAATCGTGTCTGCCGTTTTGCAATGCTTAAGCTAGTGAGAAATATATCGTTAAATTTTCGTCTGTTATACAATCCTGTTAATGGATCAGTTGCAGAATGCGCTTCTAATTGTTGACTTTTTTCTTGTAACTCCAACTTCTGATTTTCCAACTCGGTAACATCCAGCATCACCCCTACTATACCGACCACATTATTTTGCAAATCATGCACAGAGGCTTTGTGAAACACATAAATCCTAACTAAACCATCAGCACAATTTACCGATGATTGATAGATCTGCTTACCTGGATTTTTCAACAGATACTGATCTTTAGCGTGATAACCCTGAGCTAATTTGGTGGGTATGTACTGTGCTAAATCAAACAGTGAGTTATCCATTATCAGGTCTTTGCTCAACCCGAAGATAATCTCTGCAAAGCTGGCATTACAACTTCTATAGACGCCCTGCGCATCTTTAAAAAACATGGGAGTTGGAAGAGTATTAGCCAAGGTTTTCAAAAAATGGCGCTCTTTTAATGATTCATTCATTAAAAGATCGGACTGCTTGAGTTGTTTTTCAAGCAAGCTTACCTTTGCTTCTAATTGTTGATAAGTTAAATTTTGATTCATACAATGTCCAGATAGTGCAATTATAATAATTAATCGGCAATCTCATCGCAATCGCATTAATTTATCCCGATATCTCCCCAGGTTAAAATCAATCCTTGTTAACCACATAGCTGCTGTTCTTCAAACTTATTTGGCCAGCGAACATGTTCAACATGATAACACCCATGACTAATTCCTAATATGGCAGTTATCGACCAGATAAAATGACAAAATCTTCACTGCGATATGATAAATGATTTCTTAAATTAAAGCATTAAAATAACGCTTTGTTATCCATATCAGAAACAGACCAATATACGAGTAAAAACAATAGAATAAAACCCA
>DATBNI010000206.1:0-4600 GCA_036554425.1 Psychromonas sp. | reverse complement strand
CATGAATATTTCCCTGCAGGGCCTGCCAAGCACCAAGTTAACCATGGGCGGAAAACCCACCCCCTTTGGTTTTGATGAAAGTGAATTAGCGCAGGTCTTAGAGGCAGTCAAGCAGTCAAAGCATATAGTGCTGCAGGGCTTTCATTTCCATTTGATGTCTCATCAGTTAGATAGCGCAGCGCATTTGGCATTAATGGCGCTGTATTTTAAAACCTTTAAGCATTGGTGTGCATTATACCAGTTAGAACTGCCCTTATTGAATGTCGGCGGCGGTATCGGGATTGACTATGCCCGTCCCGAACAGCTCTTTGACTGGCAGGCCTTTTGTACCGATTTAAATGAATTAATTGCAGATTTCAAGTTAACTGAAACTACTATTCGTTTTGAATGTGGCCGTTATGTCAGCGCAAATTGTGGTTATTATGTGATGCAGGTGCTTGATATCAAAAAAAATCATGGCCAATATTTTGCAATAGGACACGGTGGCACACATCATTTTAGAACCCCGGCGGCACAAAACCATGATCATCCCTTTTTTGTTTGCGCGGGGGAAGCAGAGCTATCGCAATACAATGATTTTGCCTATCCTGAAATTACCCGGCAAGCTGTCACTTTAGTCGGGCAGCTGTGCACTCCCAAGGATGTGTTAGCGAGTCAGCGATACGTCGAATCATTGGCTATTGGTGATTATTTGGTTTTCAGTCAGGCGGGGGCTTATGCGTGGAACATATCACATCAGAACTTCCTGATGCATGCGCCACCGGTAATACATTTTATCGATTAAGAATGATTATCGGCTGTGGATAATACCTTATAAAGCTTTGCTACTGAGTTTCATCTTGCAAATAAAAAAGGATCATTTGATCCTTTTTTATTAAAGACATACTTGAATGTTAACCTTAGAGGGCTCTGCATTGTTAAGACAAATTGACTCTAACAGAGGCTCAGTTGCAGGAGATTATTATTCTCAGGGCCAAACTGGCAAGGCAGTGAGGGCTCATATTAACCTGCCATATTATTCACTTTGTTGCTTATTTGATATTATAAAAGCTAACGATTTGCTTCTCTATGCCGGCACTGTCGAGCTCCAGCAGTGCATATATTTCCTGTTGCGTTCCCTGTTCAATAAAGCGATCCGGTATGCCTATATTTAAAACGCTTTTATTTATTTTCTGAGCCATAAAATATTCATTGACTGCAGAGCCTGCGCCGCCGGCAATACTGTTTTCCTCGATAGTGACAAACTCTTTGTGGCTGCTGGCGAGCTTATCAAGCAGCTGCTTATCAAGGGGTTTAACAAAACGCATATCAACCAGGGTCGCATTCAATTTTTCTGCGACGGGATGAGCCGCTTTTAAAAAGCTGCCAAAGCATAGAATGGCAAGATTTTTACCTTCTTTTACCACTTTAGCTTTACCCAGAGTTAATCTGCTCATTTGTTTGTTAATTTTCACACCGGTGCCGGTGCCGCGTGGATATCTTACCGCGGCGGGCTGATTGAGCAGATGGCCGGTATAAAGCATATCCCGACACTCTTGTTCATCGGAAGGGGTCATCACAATCATGTTCGGAATGCAGCGTAAGAAAGTTAAATCAAAAGCGCCTTGATGGGTCGGACCGTCTGCTCCGACAATGCCTGCTCTGTCTATGGCAAATAACACCCCTAGATTTTGGATAGCAGTATCATGGATAAGCTGGTCGTAGGCGCGTTGTAAAAAAGTGGAGTAGATTGCAACAACAGGATTTAATCCGGCGATAGCCATGCCGGCCGCCAGTGTGACAGCATGCTGCTCGGCAATGGCCACATCGTAATACTTGTCAGGATGGCGCTTGGAAAAGCTCACCATACCTGAGCCTTCGCGCATCGCCGGGGTAATAGCCGTCAGTTTATCATCCTGATCGGCCATGTCATTCAACCAGTCTCCAAATATTTGTGAAAAAGTAGCCGAGCTGGGTGGCGATTTTGGAAGATCCTGATCCGGTGTGAATTTGGGTACAGCATGGTACTTGATAGGATCAAGCTCTGCCTGTTTATAACCTTTACCTTTTTTAGTCATTATATGTAAAAGCTGCGGCCCGCTGTGGGAACGCATATTGCCCAGGGTCTCCACTAAATCGATAACATTATGACCGTCCACCGGGCCTATATAATTAAAGCCAAACTCTTCGAATATGGTGGCAGGTGATATCATTCCTTTAAGGTGTTCTTCTGTTCTTTTGGCCAGTTCTTTAACCGGAGGGATGTTAGAAAGTATTTTT
Organism: Psychromonas sp.; assembly: GCA_036554425.1. Classification (GTDB taxonomy): domain Bacteria; phylum Pseudomonadota; class Gammaproteobacteria; order Enterobacterales; family Psychromonadaceae; genus Psychromonas. The sequence continues at coordinate 2,341 of DATBNI010000206.1, read as the reverse complement.
TTACTGCCTTCCCGGAGCTGAGTATAAAGATCGCCGGAGAGTATTTTTGCTAAATGATTATTTAAAGCACCCACATTTTCAGAAATTGACATTTCGTTATCATTTAATACCACCAACATATCATTGTGCAATGAACCTGCGTGATTTAAGGCTTCAAATGCCATACCTGCAGTAATGGCACCGTCACCAATAACGGCGACTACCTTCCTGCCCTGTTGCTCTTTTTCTGCCGCAATTGCCATGCCTAATGCGGCCCCGATTGACGTAGAGGAGTGACCTACGCTTAACACATCATATTCACTTTCTTCACGCCATGGAAAGGGGTGTAACCCTTTGAAGGTACGAATGCTGCCCATTTTGTCGCGCCGGCCCGTTAAAATTTTATGCGGGTATGCCTGATGGCCAACATCGAAAATAAGGTTGTCAAAGGGAGTGCGGTAAACATAATGCAGGGCAACAGTTAATTCAACAACACCCAAACCGGAAGCTAAATGACCGCTAGTTTGACTGACGGTATTTAGAAGAAATAAACGTAATTCATCACAAAAAGCCGGTAATTGCTGTTTTTTTAATAACCGCAAATCCTCTGGATAATTAATGTTTGTCAGCAATGGGTAGTTTTGTAAATCCAATGGCATAAGTTTCAGTCGTGTCTATAGAAAATAATAAAAATTACTAAATGTTTTTCTTAGTAAATTTGATGAATTTAGAGATTGTTTATCTATCGCGCGCTATGATGTATTTTGCGAATGTTGATAACAATTCTGTATTATAAGGTAATTGTGATAAAGCCAATTGTGCCTCGTGGCAAAGTGCTTGTGCTTTATTTTGCGCCTCTTCTAAACCCAATAATGCCGGGTAGGTTGATTTATGCAGTGCAAGGTCAGAGCCCTGCGGTTTCCCCAGGGTTTGTGTATCGCCAATGATGTCTAAAATATCATCCTGAACCTGAAATGCCAAACCTATGGCGTCCGCAAAAGTATTTAATAACTGAAAATGATCTGCGCGCAAATCGCTTTTGCTGATCGCAGCCAACTGAATCGCAACTTTTATCAACGCCCCGGTTTTTGCCTGGTGTATTTTTTCCAGGGTGGCTAAATTGACAGATTGATTCTCAGCCGCTAAGTCTAACGCTTGTCCGGCGCACATACCATGATCACCTGCAGCTTTTGCTAAAATATTTACCATTTTTAATTGTGCTTGTGCTGTTATGGCTTTGTTTGGCCTTGAGATAATATCAAAGGCTAAGGTTTGTAATGCATCGCCCGCAAGAATCGCCGTTGCTTCATCAAATTTTTTATGACAAGTCATCTGCCCGCGGCGAAGATCATCATCATCCATCGCAGGAAGATCGTCATGAATCAATGAATAAGCATGGATACATTCAACCGCCGCCGCCAGTGGATCTAAGGATTGCAATGAACAGCCGAGCATATCTCCGACGGCGTAAACCAGGAATGGTCGGACGCGTTTGCCGCCCAATAAAGCGCCGTATACCATGGCTTCATTCAATAAAGGGGAGATAGGGTGGGTGATATTTATATATTTATTTAATTGTTTATCAACACGTTGCTGATATTGATTCAGGGTTTCTGCAAGTTGTCTCATAGCGCTTTATAGTTGTGTGAATGTAGAGTTAATAGGATAAAAACAGAACAAAAGCGCATTATTACAAAAATAATGCACTTTTAAACAACGGAATTTACTCATGGTTAAATTCTTGAAGTGGTGCCTGAGCGTCTTGCTGCATTAATATGTTAACTTGCTGCTGTGCTTTTTGAAGTTTTTGGTTGTTGCTGCGGGCTAATGCGATACCCCGTTCAAATTGCTTTAAAGCATCTTCTAAGGGCAAATCACCCGCTTCTAAATGGTTGACAATATTTTCGAGTTCATCGATAGCTTCTTCATAATGCATATTTTCGGGTTTTTTTAAGGCCATTTAAGTCTCAAGGGTTGCTATTTTTTTCAAGGTTACCGTGACGTGGCAAGAAGTCAAATGCAAGGCGCTAATTAATTTCAAAACAGTGAAGGTATCGGTGATTTTAACTGCAGGGTATTGCTATCAATGTTACACTTATCCGATCGCAAAGGAACTTAAATAAAAAGTTTAAGGGGAATGGCGAAATGTTAGGATCATATTTTTTAGCCAAGATGCGAGAGAACAAGTATAATCACAAACAGTTTGTCGCGCTTGCATTGATCTGTTACCTGAATTTTTGATTAAGCGGTTAAAAATAAAAAAGGTTAATATGATTAACAGCAAGGGATTTTTAGTTCCGCTTGCAAAACAGGGTTAAACCCGAAAATAATAATGCAGGCCTTTGTGGTAAAACTGCTCTGC
>DATBNI010000192.1:0-3771 GCA_036554425.1 Psychromonas sp. | reverse complement strand
TGGTTATCCGTCCTGAAAGTGTCTTACTGGGGAAATCGTTAAAAAAAGCCGGGTTTCGTGCTTTATTTGATGCGGCTGTGGTCGCCATTAAGCGCGATGGGGAAAATTTGTCAGGCAAGCTGGGTGAAGTTACTTTACGTGCGGGTGATTATCTGGTCTTAGCGGTCGGTGAAGATTTTAAATCACGGCGTAATATCAGTAAAAACTTTATTTTGGTCAGCGGTGTTGAACTTGATTCAATGCTTAGCGGCGGCAAGGCGCTGCTCGCCACATTAGGTTTTTTTGTTGCGATTCTAGGTTCGGCATTAGGCCTTTTTACCTTGTTTAAAGGTCTGATTGTTTTACTCGGATTATTACTTCTGACCGGCAGTTTAACATCGGGTGAGTTATTACGCAGATTTCCCGTCGACCTGTGGTTAATTATCTCCTCGGCATTAGTGCTTTCTTATTCATTCAATAATAGCGGTTTACTGGCGATTTTCTCTCTCTTTGTGGACAATTATGCGCTTGGGGTACAGCCGTTCTTTGCCTTGGTTATTATCTATATCTTGACTTGGTGGTTAACTGAACTGGTGACGAATAATGCTGCAGCCGCACTGATATTTCCTATCGCCTATGGTTTGGCGGTAACTCTGGATGCTAACCCGATGGCCTTTATTATGGCCGTCGCCTTTGGTGCCAGCGGCAGTTTTGTCAGCCCCTACGGTTATCAGACTAACCTGATGGTATTTAACGCCGGGCAATACAAGTTAAGTGATTTTGTGAAAATTGGCCTGCCTGTCAGTATTATTTATGGCATTGTTGCTGTCACAGCGATTACTCTGGTTTTTGGATTATAATAAATAAAAGCTCGAAAGCTGAGAGGATTGATGGCTGGAAAGTGTAGCATTATCGCCTTCTAGTCCTTTAGCCTTCTCTCTTTTAAGCTGTTTTTTAAAGGAAAAATATGTCTACCCCCTATAGTAATAAAGAAGTGGATGGCGATAAGTCATCGGATGTTGTTTGGCTTCAGGCCGCGGTTTCGCATGACGCGCGGGTTAAATTAAACGGTCATAAACCGGCTGTGTTATGGTTTACCGGGTTAAGCGGCTCGGGTAAATCTACGGTTGCCAACGCGGTGGATTATATGCTCCACGAATTGGGCGCTAAAACCTATGTGTTAGATGGTGATAATATCCGTCATGGTCTTAATGGTGATTTAGACTTTTCTGATCAGGGGCGTATCGAGAATATCCGCCGTATTGGAGAGGTATCGAAATTATTTGTTGATGCGGGTTTGCTGGTGTCCAGTGCATTTATTTCTCCTTTTAATGCGGATCGCCAAATGGTGCGTGATCTGCTGGCGGAGGGAGAGTTTATTGAAGTGTTTATTGATACCCCCTTGGCGGTTTGTGAACAGCGGGATCCTAAGGGGCTTTATCAAAAAGCGCGCGCCGGCGAAATCAAGAATTTCACCGGCATAGACTCTGCTTATGAGGCGCCGGTTAATCCTGAGGTTCATGTGCAAACCGCAGATAAATCTGTACAAGAGTGTGCACTACAAGTTGTGCAGTATCTAAAAAAGCAGCAATATATTGAGAGCTGAAAGCTAAGAGCTGCGAACTAGAAAGCTTGAAAAAGGATTATTATGAATTACGATGTTTTTAATGGTGATGCGGATGGTATTATCGCTTTGTTACAATTGCGTCTGGCCTCTCCGCAGCAAAATAAGTTAGTAACGGGTGTTAAGCGTGATATAAACCTGGTGGCTCAGGTTGACGCTGCTGCCGGTGAAAAATTAACCGTGCTTGATATCTCGATGGAAAAAAATATCGACGGAGTAAAGCGCGCGTTGTCTAACGGTGCTTTGGTTTTTTATGCCGATCATCACCGCTCGGGTGAAATACCTGTGCATGAAAATTTGCAGGCCATTATTGATTTAGACGCTAATACCTGTACAGCATTAATTATTGATAAATTACTTGATGGGCAGTTTCATGAGTGGGCTATTACGGCCGCTTACGGGGATAACTTAATTGGTAAAGCCGATCAGTTAGCGGCGCATGCAGGGCTGACTAAAGTCCAGGCTGAGCAGCTTAAAGAGCTGGGCACCTTAATTAATTACAACGGTTATGGTGCAATGATCGATGATCTCCATTTTCATCCGGCAAGTTTGTACCAGTCACTGCTCAAATACGAGTCTCCCTTGGATGTTATTGCCGATAAGGCTTCACCCTTTAAACAATTGCAGCAGGCCTATCAATCCGATATGGCGAAGGCCTTAGCTGTACAGGTCGATCACCGCAGCTCTTTGCTTTCTGTTTATCTTTTACCCAATGCAGCATGGGCGCGCCGTATTGGCGGGGTATATGGAAATTTACTCGCAAACCAAGGTCCAGATTCAGCCCATGCCGTATTAACAGAAAATGCCGATGGCAGTTATTTGGTCTCACTGCGCGCACCACTAAGCAACAAACAGGGTGCTGGTGATATCTGCAGTCAATTTTTCTCGGGAGGCGGGCGTGCTGCCGCCGCCGGGATTAATAACCTGCCTATGGAAAAATTAAGCTCGTTTATTGATAGCGTTGAACGTTTTTATCAGCGTTAATAAGGCGTTAACGCTGATAAGCTGAAAACAAGACTAGAGTGCTGGAAGGTTAAAAAAGCTTGTAGAATAAAACAGGTTGGGAAGCCTTATTTGATCTAAAGCTTTTTAGCCTTACGGCTTTAATGCGCGTATAAAGCGTCACTGCTGTTAGGGTTAACCGCGCTGACGATTTATTATTTATGCGGGTTAAAATCAATCATCTGATTTTTTTATTTTGCCATAAACATTAGATGTAGTCGTTTCGTTTTTTTGGGTTTTTGCTGTTTTTTCAGCTTTTCGGGCAGCTGCAACTATCTTAGGTTCCACCTTCTTTTCTACGGTTGTTGCCGCTTCAGCATCTTCTGTTTTAGATTCGGCTTTTTTTACGCGAATAAAATTACCCGCTAATTTATAACCGTTTAAGGTTTTCATCGCCGCTTTTGCTTCGCCAACTTTTGGCATCTCTATAAAACCAAAACCCTTTGATTTTCCTGTCTCTTTATCAAGTACTAAGCTGCAAGACTGCACGGTGCCATATTCTATAAATAAGCTTTTTAATTTTTCTTCAGTGGTTGCCGCAGCAAGGTTACGTACTAATATTTTCATGGTTCACCATTTTTACATTAAATAATTTTTAATAGATTATTTTAGCAGGTATTTATCTTTATTTCTGCCTGTTATTGACAGAGGTGAATAAAAATAGATTTTATTCTTATCCGGCTGAATTTAAAAATTGAATGCAATATTAATGCCAGTATGAATATTGTTATGGGCTTCTAATGCTACAGTGGGGGTAATAATGTATTTATCCGTAAGATAGGCACCTATGGCGGCGCCTAATGCATGAGATGAGGCATCAAGCAGGGCATCACTTGCTGAGTTATCACCCAAGTGATATTGACGGTATTCAAGTAATGCAGAGACTGTGCTGCTGAGTGCAAATCCCACCCAGACACTATTTTGTTCAGGAAAATATTTATCGACTATAACGACGGTAGCACCGGCTGAAACAACACCACCGGCAAAATGACTTATTTCACTGTTAAAGCTGGAATTGCCCTGTGCCTAGGTATTTAAAGAAATCAGCATAAAAATAAAAACTGCAATAATTCGTTGTATAGTGCCTTCATCAGGATAAGTGTGAATTGAGATGATTACAAACTGCGTATTATTATCTTAGCACAGCTTTTATCCGGTCAAATTAC
>DATBNI010000188.1:0-2010 GCA_036554425.1 Psychromonas sp. | reverse complement strand
TAATGCCCGTATAAATTTGGGCAGAGAAGGGCACAAAGGAGATCGTCCGACCTTTGAGCAGTTAGATCTTAATAGTGACGGCTTGTTAGGCAAAGATGAAGTGCGCGGTCGTTTGTTGACTCACTTCGATCAGGTTGACAGCGATGCCAGCGGCACACTTTCTGCTGATGAGTTTAATGCCCGGGTAGGTATGGGTAAGCATGTGTACAAAGGCAATTGCCTGACCTTTGAGGAGTTAGACAGCAATGGTGACGGAATGCTTTCTGCTGAAGAGTTTAATGCGCGGGTTAATAACAGACAAAAAATGGCTAATTAATAAATATCTCTGATAACCCATACAAAAAGGCGCTGTTCGCGCCTTTTTTATGACAGCCACTATTTTTCGCTATTAATAATATTTTTGAAATGTTTTTCTTTGCTCAGCAAGTAATCAACATCGGGCGGGAAATCTTTGTTTGTTTTGGCGTGTTTCATCATATCGAAGATTTTAAACTCGGTTAACACGGCAAACTGACAGGGAGTAAACTCACCATTAGCCTGCCTAGTCGGGTCAAAGTAGAGATCACCTTTTTTAATGATGGCATGCTCAAGCAAAGGGTCTTCACAGCGGTAACCAAGTACATACCTTTCACCGCGGCGATAGATGACATTCATATAACTGTTGTAAAAACTCTCATTTTCTTTGCTGGTACAGTTTGTTAAAGCCTCTTCATCCATTGCACTGACGGTGATGATTTTGATTTTATCCGCATGAAAATTTAGTGCGCTCAATTGCTTGCGAATAGCTGTAAGGGTTAATTCTGTCACTTTAAATACCATCTGGTTAATAAAAATCGCCGATATTATACTTTAATATTTATTTAAACACACTTATAACCAAGCTAGATAAAGATGCGGATTCAGCGTTTAAAATCTTAATCTAGCCATAGATAGCGGCAGCCGGGGGTTATAAAAGGCTCATTTTGATCAACAAGGTTTGGTCTTTAACCTGAATTGATTCTAATGACGATTTAGCCATTTTTTCTTGTGTTTTCTGATCACTAAAGAGGTAGAACGGAGAAATTTTAAGCGCCTGTTCTAAGCTTAACTGAGCAATTTTTTTTATGTCTGGTATAAAATCCGGTGGGATATTTTCTATGTCTAAAGAGACAATGTTTGGATTAATAAGGTAAAAAGCCCCTTTTTCTACATTGTAAGTGATCACCCCTTTTGCATATGCCCGGCCAGAGCCTTTTATACTGCCAAAGACAGTGAGATCCATATTGGTAAAGACACCAATTTCATCGCTTCCTTCAATTAAATTAACCTGAGAATCGTATATTTTAGCCGAAATATAAGCGGCTTTTTTTTCTATCGGCAGCTGTTTGGTGAGTTTCTCCTGCAGCTCCTGCGTGGTGATTTTTAAGGTATAGGGAAGAGCCGTTGCCAATGAAGATAACGTAAATAGACAGATAATAAATATTTTTTGGAGCATTATTTTTTCCTTATGGTGCTGTGAAAAGAACCTTATAGCAGTTAATTGCGATTAAAGAAATTTTATTTATTTAATCGCTTAAATATGTTCTAAAGCCTTGGATTTTCCCCTGCGAAGTCACTGTCACCCCTTCTTTTTCTAATAACCTCTTTTGATCTATAAAAGCATCGCCCCTAAGCGAAATTTTACCCGCTGAATTAACCACTCTAAACCAGGGTAACTTAGTGTTTTTGGGGAGACGGGAAAGGATCTTGCCAACCTGACGGGCATGGTTTGGATAACCGGCAGATTTAGCTAAACGGCCATAGGTCGTCAGTTTTCCGGCGGGAAGGTGAAACAGTACTGTGAATATATGTTGCTCAAATTCTTGCATTTTTCACCAAAATAAAAAAACTTAGTACTCATTCCGATAAACAGATGGAGGGTTATAAGTTATTGTTTTTATTTTATACCAATATATTAAAGGTGTGACCTTGCATTATGCAGGATAAATTAACACTAGCAAGGCTGAACATTTATTTGTTGCGTTCGGTATT
>DATBNI010000158.1:0-7678 GCA_036554425.1 Psychromonas sp. | reverse complement strand
TGTATAAGTGATTAACACGGCGCTTGTAATGCAAAGTTATTTTGTCTAGGTCATCAATACGGCGCTTGTAATACAGATTGAAAAACTAATAATGAGGAGGAAATATGAATAAGAAAACTCTAATGTTTATCGTCCTGTCGGTTGTTTTCGGATTAGGAGCCGTATTGATCGCAAAAAATTGGCTGGCTGAAAATCAGCCTGAAGATTTAAGCGCAGGACAAATAAAGGTTTTTACGGTCAATACGGATCTTTCCGTGGGGACTATCTTGGATCCTAAATACATAGTCTCTACTGTCATGCCCAAAAATTTGCTTGCGACAGGCACTATTACGGAGAAAAGCCAGTTAGAGGGGGTGGTGGTTAAACAAAAGCTTTTTCAGGGCGATATTATCACCCAGCAAAGGTTGGCTAAAAAAGGGGAGGGCAGCTCTTTAGCCAGTCTGATCGGTAAAAATATGCGCGCGGTGACCATTCGAGTCAATGATGTGGTGGGCGTGGCCGGTTTTTTACTGCCGGGCAATAAAGTGGATGTATTAAACACCCACAGTGCTAAGGGCAAGAAAGTTTCTACCGATGTTATTCTGTCAAATGTGAAAATCTTAGCCATAGATCAACAAGCATCCTACGATGAAAATAAACCGCAGTTAGTCCGGGCAGTGACGCTCGAACTTAGCCTGGAACAGGCTGAAATTTTGATGAATGCCCGGGATAAAGGCAATATTCAGTTAGCCCTTAGAAATCCCAACGATCAGGCCGAAACTTCCACTCTCCTAAGCGCTTCTGTGGAGCCGCTGCCTGCTGTTGAAAACCGCGCCGTGGTTGATAAAACCCCGATCATTACCGAAGTCGCTGCAGTCGATAATTCCTTTGCGGCTAATAACCCGCAACCCCTTAGAAGCAGGCACAAAATTGAGGTTATCCGCGGGGTAATACAGGAATCAATACAGTTAAAAACGACTAATGGAGGGCTACAACATGAGAATTAAACCTAGGGCAGCGTCTTATTTCAGCGTCACGATTTTCACTCTGGCCTTCTGCCTTAGCAGTCTTGGCGCCCATGCTGGTGGGCCCAGCATGAAAGAGGGCAGTGCCGAGAAGATCCCTATTTATAAGTCGCGTAACTTGAAAATTAAAGATGATATTCAGCGTATCTCAATAGGAAATGCTGAAATTGCCGATATTCTTATTCTAAAATCCAATGAGCTGTATGTGCTGGGGAAAGCGTTGGGAACAACAAACGTGATGGTTTGGGATGAAAATGACAAGGTCATCGACATAATCAATATCGAAGTGACTCACGACTTGAATACCTTACGTGAACGCTTCTATCATTATTTGCCCGATCAAAAAATCGGCATTGAATCTTCCCAGGGGCAGTTGGTCTTAAGTGGTCAGGCATCCTCTCTGGAAAAAATGAACTCGGCCGTTGAACTTGCCAGGGGATTTTCCGATGCATCAAGCGTCGGTAATAGAAAAAGTGAAGTGTTAAACATGATGTCTGTCGGCGGCGGCCACCAGGTGATGCTGGAAGTGACAGTTGCTGAAGTGCAGAGTGAAGTTGCCCGCCGCTTAGATTCGCGGATGATATTAGCCGGTTTTGGCGGAGAAGGGAGCGGCGGAATTATCAACGGCGGCGATCTTTTTGGTGCGCTGGGAGAGGGGGCCACGCAGGGGCTTTTTGCTACTTATTTTAACAGTGACATGCTTTTTAGTATGGCCTTGGATCTTGCCAAACAGCATGGCTTGGCGAAAATATTAGCCGAACCTAATATTACCGCCCTGAGTGGTCAGCAGGCGGAATTTTTATCGGGCGGAGAGTTTCCAATCCCGGTACCGGGTAAAGACGGGGTTACCATAGAATATCGAGACTTTGGTGTGGGGGTTAGCTTTGTGCCAACCGTCTTAGATTCAGGAAAAATAAACCTCAACCTTAAGGTTCTGGTCAGTGAGTTAAGCAATACCAATACGCTTTCAATTACTCCTTCAGAGGCGTCCTCTTCCCTTATCGTTCCTTCCATAGTTAAACGTACTACTTCAACAACGGTTGAATTGGGTGATGGTCAAACCATTGCTATAGGCGGGTTAATCAGTGACAACCTCAGGGAAACCGTTAATAAAATACCGGGTTTTGGCGATATTCCGGTGCTTGGTCAGCTCTTTCGCAGCCAGGCATATATCAAAGGTCAAACTGAGCTGGTGATCATGGTGACCCCAAGGCTGGTCCGGCCATTTAATAAAGAGGGGATTGCCTTGCCGACGGATAATTTTGTTGCCGCCTCGGATCGCGACTTTTATTTACTGGGCACAATGACCAAGCGTAACCTGGCGGACAAAAGCAAGACTTCCCCTAATCCGGGCGAAAATGTTGGCGCAGATATACTGCCCAATAGCGGTGGCACGCAGGAAAAATATGGTCAGGAATTATAAGCGCAACTGAAATCTAGGGGTAAGTCATGAAAATATTTAAAAATTCAATCTGTCTGTTGTTTGTCATTTCTGCGCTTTCTGCCTGCAGTAAGAGCAGTGATATCGAATATGGCATATCAGGCACTTATGCCGAAATCAATAAAATGCAGATTTTAGATCCCATGGCACCGGAAAATAATGCCGGGGTTGTTAATGCGTTAGAAGGCAATGTCGCGCACAAAGTCATCAAGGGTTATCAGGCTAGTACCTATGCGCCGAAGGAAGGACGAACAGCGACAACAGCAGAGTAGTCTTGTATTAGGCATTAGAGGTGATTGTTATGAATAGCGCTGCAAAGATATATTACCAGGGTCAATTATTAAAAAAACAGCAGGGTAATATCCTGGTGATGTTCACTATTGGCCTGTTTGCTTTTATTGCCATGATGGCGTTGGCCCTGGATGGTGGTCATCTGCTGCTGAATAAAACTCGCCTGCAAAATTTTGCCGATTCATCCGCATTACACTCGGCTGTTGTCCTGGATTTAGGTGGCAGTCACCATCAGGCAAGAGAAGCTGCGGTAGAGATCTTAAGTAAAAATCTTGATCATGCTGATAATTTCGAAATTAAAGACGGCCTGAATATTTCATCGCTAAACTATGATGCTATTGATGTTAATGGACAGATACGGGTTGATTTTTCAATGCGCGCAGATCCTTTTGTCAGCTCGAACGATGCCGATGCGCATTATGTAAAAGTTGAGTTTGTTGATGTTAATTTAAATAATTTCTTTGCCGATATGCTCAGTTTTAACAAACGTGTATCGGCGGTGGCGCTGGCTGGGCCAAGCACTGCCATAGAGGAGTGTCCCACCGATTTAGCCCCTATGCTGATTTGTGAAGATCCATCTAATCTAGGCGCTGCAGATACTGTCTTTGGTTTGCCCATAGAAAAACTCTATGCGATGAAATCGGGCTCGGCTTCTGCCAGCGACCCTGCAATAGGACCTGGTAATTTCCAGTTGATTCGTTTGGGTGATAATACCGGTGCTGCCGATATCAGAACGGCGATGGCCGGTTCCCCCTTTACCAATGCGGCTGATTGCTCAGCCACATTGGGTGTTGGTGCTGAAGTGCCAACTGAACCGGGTAATACGGTTGGACCTGCTGCTCAGGGTATAAACACCCGCTTAGGCATTTATGACGGCACCATGAAGCAAGACGCCGAGCTCTATCCTGCTGATTGGAATACCTGTCAGGGCGAAAATAGGGTTGAGGTATTTAAAAATCAATCAGAGGCAGACAGTGCAACAGCCGCCGCAGCCGCCGCAGGCACGTATACAGTGTATCAGGTGGGTGATATTAATCCTGACACGGTAGGAAATGCTTATCGTTACAATCAATATATGAGCGACTCACTTTCCTGCAGCAATGCAGTTAATGGTCCCTCTGCAGGTGATGTTGTTACCTTATCCGATCAGATATCAACAAGTGGCTTTGAGCGAAGAATGTTAAAACTGGTTATCGGGGACTGTACCGGAAAAGATAATGGCGCAACGGATATACCCGTTGTGGGATTGGGGTGTTTTTTCTTGACCCAAACAATGGGCGGCGGGAACGAGGATTATATTATCGGTGAATTTGCCGGCGACTGCAGCTCCGTGGGTAAACCCTCCGGGGTTGCAGACGATACCCCCGGCCCCTATACGATAGTGCTTTATCATGTGCCCGGCAGCAAAGACTCCTAGGAGGGGTTATGAATAAGAAGTTAAAACACAATCAAAAGGGCTTGGCGGCAATAGAGCTGACATTATTATTACCTTTTTTACTGTTTTCTTTATTTGTCGTTACCGAATTTGCGCGGGTTTTATATCAGTATAATGCCTTAACCAAGGTGGTCAGAAATGCCTCCCGCTACATTATTGCTAACCCTGAATTTAACTCGACTAATGGCAATATTGTGACCAACGCGACAACGCTTGCGGCAAAATCTTTGCTGATCTACGGTGATTTGGCCGGTACGCAAGAAATATTGCCTAATCTGTCCGCAACCACCTTCTCAGTTTCCGTCGCAGATGAATTTATAACAGTGACTGCAAGTTATCCGTGGCAGCCGATATTCACCAGCTCATTGCCTAAGTTTGCCAGCAGTGGCAGTTACGACTTAAGTTTTCCTTTGGTGACCAGATATACCATGAGGGCACTGCCATGATCCGTAAAATCAAACAGAAAGGGGTCTATGCGGTTGAGTTTGCCATTGTTGGATCACTGTTTTTTGTGCTTTTTTTTGCAGTCATTGAATTTGCCCGCGTCATGTTCACCTGGGATGTGCTAACCGAAGTGTCTCGGCGCGGCGCACGCTTGGCAACCGTCTGCCATGTACCAAGACAATCCTCGGATGTGACTTCACAGGATTTTCAATTGCTCAGTGCTGCTGCAACGCCCGATGAGGTATTAACTGCCGCGATATTTTCTGACTCAATAGATGAGGACTCTAAGATGATTGGTCACTTAGGAAAGGATAATCTTGAAATCTCTTATCTGGATTATGCCGGTAATACGGCGACTACTTTTGCTCAAATTAGCCTTGTTCGTGCCGAAATAGTCAATTACCAGCATCCGATGTTTATTCCTTTCTTCAGTATTACCCTTAATTCGCCGAGTTTTTCAACTACCTTACCGCGTGAAAGCCTTGGGGTCACAAGATACGGCTACAGCTGTAATGGCACGCCACTTTAAGAAGGTTTAATTATTATGGAAAGAAATACGCTTAAAATAGCCTCAATATTAAAAGAGCCTGCGGAAGATTCTTCTGTCATTGTGAAGGACCCGCTAAAAGTTTCACTGCCTTTCTTGGTAAACAGTTTACTGGTTTGTGCTGATCCATTGCGCAGAGAGCAACTGCGGGGCTGTTTGAAATCGGTGAAAAACTTAATGGTGAGAATGGAGCCGAAAATTAACTTTATTGAAACTGATATTAAAATGGTGCTCCTGGTTTATTGCGGTGATGAGCAGCAAATTTGCGCCGATATGGCAAAGTCTGCGGCACAGAACATCCCTGCTTTATTAATAGGTGATGATATTTCGCCGGTTTTGATGCGCAAAGCAATGCAGCACCGGGTTAAAGACTTTATCCCTTTTGCCCATTTTAGTGAAGAAATTGGACCTGCCCTATTATTATTAACCGAACAAATTTCAGCCGATATAAAAATGGCACCAGTGGTGAGCGTCATTAATGGTAAAGGCGGCTCCGGGGCAAGTTTTATTACCGACTGTCTGGGGCACATTTGTGCCCAGCAAACCCATGACAACATAGCTCTGTACGATGGTGACTTTCAACACGGGACCTTAGCTGATATGTCCGGCATTGAGCCTGAATATTTCCTGACGGATGCGTTAAATGAGGTTCATGAATTAGATGCGCTGGCGATCAAGTCAATAATGTGCTCAAGCGGAAATTTGAGTTTGCTGCCGGTCAAACCTTACTCCCACCTCTCTGATGTTGGCAGCATAAATTCTAATGATTTGAGTCTGCTAATAAATAAAATCCGCAGCAGTTACCAGTTAGTGATTGCGGATCTTTCGCGGGGGTTAGATGTCCACAGTCTTCCAATCCTTGATATTTCGGATCTGGTTTTAGTGGTTGCACAGCAAAATATTGTCAGTATCCGCGAAGCTAAAGAGCTGGTGTCGCAGATGAAAATTCGTCTGGGCATGCAACCCGAGCGAATTCATCTGATAGTGAACCGTTTTTCAAGTAAACACAGCACTATTAGCGTCGAAGAAATAAAAAAAGCGGTGGGCATCGAATCGGCCTTTGTAATACACAATAATTATGAGCTAGCCAGTGCCTGCACCGATTTGGGTAAATCCATACAACAGGCCAATAATCCCAAACAAATAAAAAAAGATTTTGAACAAATAGTTTCCAAGCTGATCCCCATCTCCATTAAAAAAAGTGCAGGTTCGGCAAGCTTTTGGTCTCGTTTTTCGCTTAATTCAAACAAGGAATAACTAATGGAATCCTTCAAAAATAAAGAGCAGCCGTCCTATGACGTCATCAGCCAGCAAGATTTGCAGATTAAGCAGGAAACCTTTGCAAAGCTGTTAAAAATGTTGGATTTATCTGTTTTAGAAACCTTAGATGAGAAAAATGCGCGCGCCCAAATTACTGAAGTTTGCCATCAGTTACTCAATGAAATATCCCGTCCGCTTAATTTACTTTCGCGGCAAAAAATTATCAAACTCATTATTGATGAAGTATTAGGCTTAGGTCCATTAGAAGCGCTGTTAGCGGATCCCTCTATTTCAGACATTTTGGTGAATAACTTTGACAATATCTTTGTTGAACGCTTTGGTAAATTAGAAAAAGTCCCGGTCACTTTTTATGATAACCGCCATCTGCTTAATATTATTGACCGCATAGTCTCCCGCGTTGGTCGCAGGATTGATGAATCATCGCCCATGGTAGACGCCCGTCTGCAGGACGGATCGCGTATTAATGCCATTATTCCTCCCCTGGCGCTCGATGGCCCGTGTTTATCCATTCGCCGTTTTGCCGTAGAGAAGTTAACCGCAGAGCAACTGATTGCCTACGGATCCATGAGTAAAGAAATGGGGCAATTTATTCAAGCCATTATTGTGGGTAAATTAAATGTACTGATATCAGGGGGGACCGGCAGCGGTAAAACCACATTGTTAAATATTTTATCCGGTTATATTCCTGAAAATGAACGCATTATTACCATTGAAGATTCTGCTGAATTACAACTTCAGCAACCCCATACCGTCCGGCTGGAAACTCGTATCGCGAATATCGAAGGAAAAGGTGAGGTATTACAGCGCGATTTGGTAAAAAACTGCTTACGTATGCGGCCCGACAGAATTGTCATCGGTGAAGTAAGGGGGGCTGAGGCTATCGATATGTTAGCAGCGATGAATACCGGTCATGAAGGTTCTTTAACGACACTGCATGCCAATACGCCAAGAGATGCATTAGGCCGGATGGAGAATATGGTCTGCATGGCAGGTTTTGATATGCCGATTAAAAATATTCGCGCGCAAATTGCATCGGCTATTAATGTGGTTATTCAATTACAGCGTCATGAAGATGGCTGCAGGCGTATCACCAGTGTGCAGGAAATTAACGGCATGGAGGGCGAGATTATCACCATGTCTGAAATTTTTAAATTTGAACGAACAGGTAAAGATGCCGATGGCAATATTCAGGGTAACTATAAAGCGACGGGGATAGTGCCTAACTTTAATAACCA
>DATBNI010000134.1:0-5097 GCA_036554425.1 Psychromonas sp. | reverse complement strand
GTGGGTGACGCCCGGGCCTTTCACCGTGCCTTGAACGAGGAGCGACCGGCTTTGGTCGTGGTAAACCTGGGCTCACCCCGTATAGCGACTGTAGATCTGATGTCTTTGTAATAACAGAAGATAGCGCCAACGCGAAACTGTAATGTTCTCGCCTTGTCTACTTCCCCTATTTCTTCAAAATAATGCTCAAGATCTTTTAGGGTTTCTGATAGATTTTTAGTCCCTTTTAATTCAAGGCTTGGGTTAATAAACTCAAGGCAAGGCGTGATGTTACGATGATATACATGCTGCGCTCTATGAAATAACTCATCTAAACCCGTCTCTAATGAGCCCATTTCACGGCTTTTATACATATCTGCAATTTCATCGACACGGTAATCTAAGACTCGCATATTTTCAGAGATATCTACTTGAATGTCGCTAAGTTTTTCATAGAAAAAAGCATAAGTCTCTTTAAAGTTAATACCCTCAATGGGCAAAGTCGTCAACTCATTTGCCAGTCGCACAACGTCTTGTCGATGCGATTCAAAAGGTTGAGAATCTAATTGTTTTTTGCGAGAAATATCCAGCCATACTAAGATGTTATAAATGTCTTTTGATAGCGTTACCATATTGGTTAAACCATCAATATTAACGAATACATTCGCCTGCAATAATGCCTCGACACTTAAGATATCTTTTAAGGCATAGTCATCATCTTGATAAATAACTTGTTCGTAAAATTTCAGATACGCTGTCATAGGAAACTGTAACGCTGTCTCGTTGGCATTAATCACATCAACGAATCTAAAAAAATGAGATTTATGCTTTAAAATGCCCTCTAGTATCGCTTCTCGATTAATGACCATGCACAACCCTCCCCTGACGGTTGATTTGGCTTGGCATAATATGGAAGATACAATCACGAGATTTGGGCTTGCCATCGAGCAAGCTTTTATCAACTCGAATGTAATTAGGGATATAGCGTAGGGTGTCTGCATGCAAGCCCGGATTGGCGCATATAATAGTAAAACCAGCATTGCTCACATGCTCAACAATGGTCTTAATATTATCTTTGTCAATGGTGCCCACTTCATCCACAATAATAGGCATGCGTAAGCTACTGCCTTTTTGGAAAGCTTCACTAAATAGCAATGTAGCAATTAAGGCGGTAATAGTACTGGTCGTACCGCCTGATTGTGACTTTTGTTCGATTTCACCCGTCGCCTGCGTATACTCGTAGTCAATACTATCAATCAAATTACGCATTTTTAAACGTTGACTGTTTGAATGGCTAGTCTTTTCAACATAGTTGATAAGCGATTCATAAAAGCGCTCATCTAAAAGACTAGTTTGATTGGCATTGTGCTTAGCATAGGTACGTTCCAAATTGGCAAAATCAGGCGCTAAGTTAAGCTTAAGAGAGACTTGATGTAAGTTAGATATCTTATGCTCATTCAATTTTTTATTGAGGGAGCTAATCGTCGTACGTAGTAATCCAGCCGAATCTGTAATTTCTTTTAATAAGTTATCAATCACACTATTATGGGTTTTTATTTTGTCATGATAATTGCTTTTTTGAAATTCAAGCGTATCAAAGGAGTTTTTGTATTGCTGAATCACCTCTCCCAGACTATTGATACCTTCAATACGCTGGTGCGGATTAATACCCTCTACCAAAACCACTTCTGTAAAATCTGACACTTTGCTGACAAGCCTATTAATACGCTCACTTAGCCCGCCTATGCTATTGGCGATTGTAGATGCCGCACTTAAATTAATCTCAATATCATTATTTTCTAAATATGATGCTATCTCAGGATCGTCTTCCGCTAGATAAGGCAATCCCTGCGATTTTACACCTGCCAGCAGACTTGTAATGCTTTCAGCCTCTTTACCAAAGCTAATAATGTCATCGAACTGCTCTACGATTTGATTGTACTTACTGTCTGTTGATGCTTTAGATTGATCTTTAATGGCTCGCAGGTCTTGAGCCTCTGCCAGCGCCTTGTCTTTTTGGCTTATTTGCTGTGTTTTATTCTCTATCTGACTTTTGATCAAGGATAACCCTTCAAGTAGCGTAATATTGGCATCAAGCTCTACTATCTGCTCCTTAAGGGCTTGTTTTTTCCCCTCAGCAATCTTTTTACCTATGTCTGTATCAAACTGAGACAGTGCGCTGTTTAACTCTCCAATCTCTTGGCTCAATGTAGACGCTTCTTTCTTATCTTGTGTAATAGTTTTTTCAAACTGGGAGCGCTGTTTATCAGCATCATAAGGGTGATAAAATGTATTAGGTAAAGTGAACGATAAAAAGGACAAATTATTAGCATCATCAACCGTAAACAGCGCCGTAAAATCACTAATTTGACGTAGAGCTTCCTCCGTCAATGGGCTATTAGCGGTAATATTTAAAAAATCCTCATTAATACTGCCTAATATATGCGCGCTATGGGAGGGTAACTGATTGGCAAGTAACAAGTCATGATTATCAAGTCCGTTTTGAGAGGCTTTTATTTTTGCCTCTAAGTCCTGTTTCTGCTTATTTTTTTGCTGAATTAAAATAACCGTATTTTCTTTAGCTTGCATGGCTTTAAAAGTTTCGTCATACCTATGACGTTGGATAGTCATTTCAGCAATTATATCTTGTGGGCTTTCGTGAGAAAATTGACCTAATATTTTCTCAGCTTTGATTTTCTGTTGCTGCAGCTGTGCTACTTCCTCTTTTAATGCTTTGTGCAGTGTGCCCAATCTAGTAATCTCATTTGCAACTTGCTTTACTTCTTCTATGGCATGATTGCGTTCTCTCTCAATGTCTTCCTTTCTAGCACCAATAGCGATTTTATCTTTAGCATACTGCTGTTGCTTTAATTTAAATTCTCGTAAAAATGCCGTGTACTCTAAGACCGCATGTTTTGCATCCAGATGTAGAGCATCAAACTGCTTTTGAATAAATTCATAGTCGTCTTTATTCTCCGTTAAACTTTTAATCTTTAAACTTTCTTCAAATAGCTGCGCGCGCTCTATCTTAAGGTCATGTACATTTTCGTTCAGCTTCTCTTTGTCTCGTCCCCGCTGCATCTCGATAATAGTCGCAATAGCATTGGGCAGTTTCTTTTTCTCATCCTTACCAGCATCAAACGCTAATTCATAAACTTTGACAAAAGAGCGAATAGACGCCTCTTTTTGGTCTTTAATCGGCACCACACAAAAATGGCTGGTTTTAGACCCTCTATTACCGTACATCACATTTTGTAATTCTTGCTTGGTGGTGAGGTGTAATCCACCCAGTTTTTTCTGTACCTCTATCAGGCTTTTAATACCTAACTCATCAGCAAAGTAATTGGTCTGCTCATTCCATATGAACGGCTTTATCTCTTCATAAGGCACAGGGAAGAACAAACGATGATATTTATAATCTCCAACACGGTATAGCAACATCGTAAATAAACCAGCGTGGTTCTTTACTTCTACGGCGATAAAAGATTCACTGATTGGAAAATAATGTTTGTAAGACTCTTCCTTGCTGTAGGGATCATTTGCTTTGTTCGTAAAGTTAAATTTGCTTTCACAGTTATTAAAATTAACTTCAGGATATAAAATAAGCTTAGTCGCGGCAAGACTAGAGGTTTTGCCGCGGTTATTTTTACCAAGCAGTACTAAAGGCTCATCGATGGGTATCTCTGAGTAAGCATGACTCGCAGAGTTAACCAAAACAATCTTATTAAGACAATAGTTGAGTCTAAAGTCATCATTCAAATAGTCATCAACACCCCTTTCTAAGTCATTGTCGATCAATGGACTATCTAACGATTTGTTATCGTTATGATCCATAGTAGGGGCATTTATATTGTGAGCCGTAAGCTCATTAACAGACAGGTGATGAGTATTAAAATCAGTAGCCATACAAATATGCCTCTTGTTCTAAGATAGTATTGTGTTTTTTGATAATGCGTATGCAGGGGAGCAGTGCTTGAGGCATATTCTCATCAAGGTTGTATACCTTTTGCATATATTCGGGCGAACATTTATCAATAACTTGCTTAAGGCGAGACTCGACATCATTTGGAATGACAAAGTGAATCTCCATGCTTGATGGCAAGTTATTAATCAGTGAGGTTGCCGTTTTAATGCCGCCCAAGTCAAGATCTAGACATAAATACAAGGTGTTATAAAGACTTAAAAATGGAAGGTGTAAGCTATTAGTAATCTCTGTCCCTGCACCAAAGATGACGTCAATGTCTTTACGCATATCCTCAGTAATTTGGTAGTGCTCGCTCAAAAACTTAAATGTTTTATCGCTATGAATAAACAGCTCTCTGTTTTCTAATATTAACGCAGACTTATTGGTTTTATATTTAGGAATCCTACCGTCGTCTTTGAATATCAGAACGTCAGGATTGTTTTGGTATTTTTGGATAAGGAGTAGTGATCCATTCACTTTAAATGCATGGCTATTATTTTGCATTGCTCCTGAGACTCTATCTTCGCCTTGACTCTCAGCATAATGGTGTAAAAAAGCCAACTTTTCAGGGTCGATATAACTTAGGATGTAAGTATGTGCACCCTTTTTAACCGATTGTAGGTCAGACTCGGCAAATCCATCAAAGGATGAAATAGACGATATTAATTTCTGAAAAGCTCTAAGATTAATAGCTTCACCAGCGTCTATTTTTCCAAATAGTTTTTTAAGGTTTTTGCAGCCATATATTAAATCTTTTTTAATAGTCATATTAAAAACCGGCAACCGCAGATCATGCAAGTAGTACAATGAAGGGAGCATCATACCTAACAGTTTAGTGGTTTGCTGACTATATCATATCAGCACAGTTTCAGACATTAACAGAATAAAAGTGAGGAATACAATGACTTCACGAAGTAAATAAAAAGTTTATTTTGCTACTCCCTTACTCATAGACAGTGTACTAACTGAAAGGTCTTTTAAAGACTTAAAGACAAAGTTGATACCGAATAACGGCTAGGAGAATGTTGATTAACATAAATGATAGTTATTATGAATCAGGATATAGATAAATTAGATTTTTAATCATATTCGAAGTTCATGAACTTAGTCACTGAATGCCTGTTTAAATACAGTCTATATGATAATGCTATAGG
>DATBNI010000131.1:0-1864 GCA_036554425.1 Psychromonas sp. | reverse complement strand
GGGGTCTCCCCATGTGAGAGTAGGTCATCGCCAAGCGCCTAATTAAAATAGCCCCACTGGTTAGTTCTGGTGGGGCTTTTTTAATTCTGTTGATTTATGCATGACCTACTCTCGAGTAGGGCGAGTTTGCCGGCAGGCAAGTGTCACGAGCGGGTGAGCTCTGCGAACCCTGTTCCATCGCCAAGCGCCTAATAAACGAAAAATCCCTGTTGACTACGTCAGCAGGGATTTTTTCGTTTAAGCGCTTGGTGCGATGACTACTCGAACATGGGCATAAAGAGTTGCCACGCAGTGGCATTCAGAACATGTGATAGTAGGGCGAATTTGGCGACAGCCTGGGTCATGAGCGGACAAGCTCTGCGAGTCCTGTTCCATCGCCGGCGTTTCGCACAAGCTGGGCAATTAAATTCAGAAAAATCCCTGTTGACTACGTCAGCAGGGATTTTTTCGTTTAAGCGCTTGAGATAATGAGCAACTAGCACATGGGGGCAATTATCCGGCAGAGATATTCGCTGCTTTATGCAAACCCTTCATTTTCAATTCCTTTTTCCGGTGAACTACAAGATCACATCTTTGATTATTTGCTATTATTATATTAACCTTTTATAAATTTTTAAGGAATATGATACTTGCAAAAAACAGCACAGAGAGTCATTCAGGTTGAACCCAATTCCAAACGTAATCGTTTGTTTTTATTGTGTTTAGGCTGTTTATTGTTGTGCGTCTGCCTGTTGTTGAATCTATTGTTTTGGGATGACTATAGGATCCAGTTAATCTTTATCATGTCGGCTAGTTTTATGGTGTTATTTGTTGGTTTGCTTAAATTTTTAGAGCCGCCAATAAGTTACTTCATAACACCAGAGACTATTTCTTATTATCATCGTAACGGTCATTGGCATTTACCCTGGAAAGATATTCTGCGCATTGGTGATATCCCGGCAGACGTACGGGGGGAGCATGTGCAATTACCCTACTTGGGCATTAGAGTGAATAGCTTAGAAAATATAGCGCAAACTATCTCTCCTAGGTTGGCCAATAAATTACTTCATGAACAGCAGGAATTATTATTGTTAGCGGTAAAAAACCATGAAATTGACCTGCAGGACGGTCTGATTAACTTCGAGCCCTTTGAATTAAATGGCGTTACCTATAAAGGCCATGTTGCCGCATGGTTATATCGGACAGAAGAGTTGAATAAAGCTTATGGTTATCACCTCTATTTGCCGGAAAATAGTTTCGATCGCGGTTTAATTGAGTTTTTAAGCTTATTGAAAGAATGCCATCATTACATTAATAGCCACCAGGCCGACTGATTATTGTCCATCATCTTACATAATTGTAAAAAAGAGGGCATCTTATCCTCAGTTCAAAAAAAAAGCTTAATTTTTTTAAAATTAAGCTTTTGAATAAAAAAATGTAATAAATATGATTAGCTGATATTTATTCCGCAGCTGTAATCGGTGCAGAATAAGCTTTTGTTCCCCATAGCGGAACGGTAGACATTGAATGCTTAAAACTGCCCTCAATTTCTTTGGTGCTGTAAGAAATATAAAGTAGAGTTTGTGTTGATTGATCAAAAATACGTCTGATTTTTAATGATTTAAATAAAATACTTTTCGATTTTGTAAAAACCACATCTCCGCTTTTGGATTCATCTATAAGGCTGATCATATCCAAAGTGATTTCACCCGTTTGACGGCAGCTAATAGATGAATCGGAAGGATCGGCAAAACTTAAATCAGCAACAATGTTCGAAATATGGCAGGTGACGCCGGGTATTAACGGATCATTGAGTTTTTCAATTTTAATATCTTTTGTAGTGAAAAATCCCAGGGAAACAGTACCGACTTCATCCCTGGAGCAA
>DATBNI010000128.1:0-3844 GCA_036554425.1 Psychromonas sp. | reverse complement strand
TTTCTAAGGACTAAAAACAATGCCAGTGACCGAAACAAGTAAACTATATCAATCAAATATCAACAAGTGGCGCTTAGTGCGCGATTGTTGCGAGGGCAGCCAAGCAATCAAAGCAGGGCGGCAAATAGAGAATAACAGTTCTACTGCATTGGGTAGCGAACCAGGCACCTTGTATTTGCCTGCACCTAACCCAGAGGACAACAGCAACACAAATCGATTGAGGTATATCGCCTATCGAACAAGGGCGAACTTTGTGAACTTTGTTGGCCATACATTAGAAGCATTAATTGGTATGGTATGCCGCAAAGAACCCAAGATTGAATTACCTGTAAGCATTGAGTCGATGCAGTATGATGTTAATGGGGAAGGTGAAAGCCTCTATTCTGCTATGAAGCGCACCCTTAGCGAAGTTTTAAAAGCCGGTCAACAAGGAATACTCACAGACTACCCGACAACCGAAGAGGGGTTAACTCAAGCGCAGACGGCAAACATTAAGCCATTCTTGAAAGCTTATCGCGCCGAGTCAATAATCAACTATCGAACGATAACGGTAGCCGGTAGAAGCATCCTAAGCTTAGTTGTTTTGATGGAAGAAATAGACGTATATACTGATGAATTTTCAAGCGAGCCCGCCAAGCAATACCGAGTATTAAAGCTAAATGATGATGGTGTTTATATCCAGCAGCTTTATAACCAAGACGGCGAAATCTTAGTTGACGAACAAGGCGAAACGGATGTTGTTCCAAGGGACGCAGCCGGCAATGTTTGGAGAGAAATACCCTTTGTTTTTATCGGTGCTATGAATAACGATCCTGTGCCGGACAAATCGCCTTTGTATGATTTGGCTGAAATCAATATTTCACATTATCGCAATAGCGCAGACTATGAAGAAAGTTGCTTTTTAGTAGGGCAACCAACGCCTGTATTGTCTGGGCTCACTCAGTCATGGGTTAAAGACGTTTTAAAGAATGAAGTAAACCTTGGGAGTCGAGCAGTTATACCACTGCCAGAAGGAGGCAGCGCGACTCTATTGCAGGCGGCTTCAAATCAAATGCCAGCCGAAGGCATGATCATGAAAGAAAAGCAGATGATCCAAATAGGCGCTAAGATAATCACGGACAGCGGCGGCGCTGAAACTGCAGAGGCGGCAAAGATAAGATTTGCAGGGCAGAACAGCAAGCTAGGGACCATTGTTGGTAATATCAATGAAGGCTATGAGAAGTTGCTTGAGTTTGCGATCATGTTTGCCGGTGGTAATATTGACGGTGTTGAAATAGAATTGAACACTGAATTTTACGATAAGGTTATTAATCCTCAGCTGCTTATGGCTAAAATACAGCTATTAGATAGGCAGGTTATTAGCATCGCTGATGTGCGGGACCACTTGCGCAAGTCTGGCGATATTGACCAAGACAGAGATGATCAAGATATTGACGATGACATTGGGGAAATCGATCCACTAATATGACTATAGAAAATTCACTTATCAGAAAACAGATACTTAACCAACGTTATATTAATAGTGTTGCTAGAAAGTACCTGAAAGAAATAAGCGATTTACTTGATGTTGTATCGAAGAGATTAGAGCGCCAGCCTAATAATGATAGACTGCAGGCAATTAGAGCAGACTTATCGACCGTTATGGCTAGGCGCTTGAATCAACTTGGTATTGAGATTACTGATGATATGGTTGGTTTTGGCGTTGATGAAATGGATTTTGTTGGCGATGTTGCCAATGCAAACAGTAAGGTATTGTTAAGGGTGCCAGATGCTGCAGTAATTAGGCGAGCTTTGCAAATATCTGAACTGCAAGTACTGGACGGAGCCAAGACCTTATTATTTCAAGAAGTATTAGAGAAGTTTACCAGAGCTCAAATAAGCCTAGTGCAAAGGACTATTACAGACGGCATTTTATTGGGTGACTCTATCAGAGATATTGCAGCACAAGTAAAAGCATTAAGCACAGGCAAGACGGCAGCACAAACTAAAGCAGTAACAAGAACACTGGTTAACCATACAACGGCGCAGGCTAGAAAATCATTCTTGGCAGAGAATAGCGCAGTTTTTGACGGTGACGAATGGGTTGCAGTATTGGACAGTAGAACAACTTTAATTTGTGCGGGGCGTGATGGTCGAGTGTATCCAATTGGGGCCGGTCCTTATCCACCAGCGCACTACAATTGCCGTTCGCTAAGGGTGCCAGTATTGAAGAGTCAATTTCAATCTGCAACACAGAAAAGCAACAGAGAGGATTTTGATACTTGGTTAAAAGGTCAAGACAAAAGCTTTCAAAACGAATACTTTAGCCAGTTCCCAGATGGGGCGGATAAATCAAAGTTGTTCAGGGATGGCGGGTTAGAGATACAACGGTTTAGGGATGAAACCGGAAAGGAATATTCATTAGAACAATTGCGGGCGCTAAATCCAATCGCATTTGATAAGGCAAATTTACAAAACAACCCAGCAGGGTTCAATTAACTATCGTGATCAGTGATCACAGGAGAAAAGACAGTGTTTAGATTAAATCAATTATTGAGAGCAGCTAACGAAAACGGCGAAGGCGGTGGCGCAGGCGGTGGCGAAGGTGGCGAGGGCGGCGAACAAGGCGCAGTTGATCCGGCAGTATTGCAAGCCCAGATTGCAGATCTTATGAAGCAAAACGAAGCAATGAGAAATAAAAACTCTGAATTGCTAGGCGAAACCAAGCGAGCTAAAGAGTTGCGCCGAGAGGCAGAGCAGCGAGCAACCGAAGAGGCCGAAGAGAAAGCCCGCAAAGCTGGCGATTTTGAACAGCTACATAAATCTAGCAGGCAGGAAAACGAAAAGCTCAAGCAGCAGATCCAAGAAATGCAGCAAAGCACTGCTAAACAGATACAGAAAAATACTGCAATGAAGTTGGCTGCACAATTAGCTGATGGAGAAAATGCTGAAATTTTATCCGATTATATTTCTAAAAGATTGAAATATACTGATGATGGGGTTAAGGTAACCGACAATAACGGAGAGTTAACTGTGTCAACTCTCGAACAGCTTAAAGACGAGTTCAGTAGTTCGACTAGATTTAAGTCACTATTGAAAGGCAGTCAAGCAAGCGGCGGCGGTGCCCAAGGCGGTGGCAATTCAAGTGCTACTAGCAAAGTAATGACTAGATCCGAATTTGATAACGTAAACGCTGGACAGAAATCCGAGTTTATAAAATCAGGCGGAAAGGTTGTAGATTAATTTTTTTTACTTTTAATTGGAGCGCCAAAACATGGCTAACACTCTTACAAATTTAGTACCCGATTTATACCAAGCCCTAGACACCGTTTCACGTGAGCTAGTTGGCTATATTCCTTCTGTTACGGTTGACTCAGGCGTTGAACGCGCTGCAGTTGGTCAAACTGTACGCTCATTTGTTGCACCAGCAAGTGCAGCCGGAAACATTACCCCAGGTGTTACACCTCCGGATGATGGTGATCAAGATATTGGCAACCGCAATATGACGATCACAAAAGCGCGTCGCGTACCAGTTCGCTGGAATGGTGAAGAACAGCGAGGCGTTCAAACTGGCCCTGGTTACTCTTCTATTTTACAAAACCAATTTGCTCAAGCAATGCGTACTCTTTGTAATGAAATGGAGGCGGATCTTGCGAACCTTTACACGTTAACTTCACGCGCATACGGTACAGCAGGAACAACACCTTTTGCTTCGGATCTTAGCGATACTGCTCAAGTGCGTAAAATCTTAGTTGATAACGGCGCGCCGGTTTCTGATATGCAATTGGTAATCGATACTGCAGCAGGCGCAAAAATGCGAACGCTTACACAGTTAACCAAAGCAAACGAAGCAGCAGACGCATCG
>DATBNI010000081.1:0-2126 GCA_036554425.1 Psychromonas sp. | reverse complement strand
GTTCAAAGAAAAGTAAAGCCGCCGACAGGGCGAAATACCTATAGTGAATTTCAAATCAAAAAGTTACAGGCGAAAGCTTACGAATAAAGGGGGCGGTTATCAGCATCCACGCATGACGCGGCAACGAACTGGTTATATCAGGACATATACTTTTCTGACACCTCTGATCTCAATTCCGTTTATTTAGGCGTAGGATAAATTGATGCCAGCAGGGCATTGCTTGCCGTAACGGTTGTACTACTTTGAAAATGCGTGTTTATTTTTACAGCGTAATGTAAAATCACATTTTTAATGTGCTTGGTCGCCATGTCCAATATGTACTCTGAGCGCATATTAACCAACCAATATTTGGATAAATAACATGAAATTCAAGGGAATTTTATTTGATTTAGACGGTACGCTTATTGATTCTCTGGCCGTCGTGGATCGCGCTTGGCGGAGTTGGGCTAAACGTAATGGATTAGACGCTGAACATGTAATGCGGGTGATCCACGGGCGTCCCGCTCGCGAATCGGTAATGGAGCTGCTTAAGGGGGCGGATGCGCTAAAAATAGAGCAGGAGTTTGCCTGGTTGGAACGTTACGAATCCGAGGACACCCAAGGCGTACATGCTTTACCCGGAGCCGTTGCGCTGTTAAATCAACTCAATACACAGCAGATACCCTGGGCAATTGTAACATCTGGCACCTTACCCGTGGCAAGCGCTCGCATCAAAGCGGCCGCTTTACCAGCGCCAAAGGTCTTAATCACCCCTGAACAGGTAAAAAAAGGTAAACCGGATCCGCAGCCGTTTTTACTGGGAGCGGAAAAACTCGGCCTGGCTGCCCGGCACTGCCTGGTCTTTGAAGATGCCCCCGCAGGCGTAACAGCCGGGCATTCGGCAAACTGTGCAGTGATTGCCTTGCTGACGCATTTTAAGCCTGAGCAATTACCCGGAGCACAGCATTATATTGATTCATTAGAAGATCTGCTGATCCAGGAAGAGGAGGGCGAATTTATATTAAGTTTTACCCGTTAAACAGCTATCTCTCGTCGATCATAGGCTGCTTGTTTTTCATTATTTTAAAATCATTGACAGCGGCCGCGATTTTTTAGTACTAAGGTATTCTGCTTATTGTGAGGGATTGATATGTTTGAAAGTTTTGGTGTCATTAATATCTGGACCTATATTGCCGGTCTCATTTTCATTATCCTTGCCCCCGGTCCTAATTCACTCTATGTGTTGAAAACGGGTGCAAGTTACGGTATCGCGACTGGCTATCGCGCCGCATCAGGGGTGTTGTTAGGGGATGCGATTCTGATTTTATTGTCTTACCTTGGTGTCGCATCATTGGTCCAAACTTCCCCCGTTTTGTTTACTGCAATGCGTTATATAGGCGCAGCTTACCTCTTGTATCTTGGTGTGAGCTTGATCTACAGCAACTGGGTTGCCCCGAAAGTTAAAGCATCTTCCCCAAAAATAAAAACAGAAAGAGTTTTCCGTAAGTCGCTCAGCTTGAGCTTGACCAATCCTAAAGCCTTGCTTTTTTATGTGTCTTTTTTCATTCAATTTGTTGATTATAGTTATCACAGCACTTGGATTTCATATTCAATTTTGGCAACTATATTAGAGGTTTTTAGTTTAACCTATCTTAGTGTGTTAATTGTGTTGGGCCGTGTTCTGACGCAGTATTTTCATCAAAACAAGTCCTTAGCTAAACTGGGAAACAGCCTCTTAGGTTTGTTTTTTATGGGCTTTGCGGCAAGGCTGTCAATCCTGAATTAGTATTGCCATTTTCGTCAGCAGGAGAATGGAAATTACAGGCGGCGCGCTATTATTCCTCGCGTTAATACTCGGGAGGATCAACCTATAAAATGCGTACTGTAATCCAAAACTGAAACGTGCCTGTGCGGTAGCGACATTCTAAATTCACCATGCCAATTAAAAACATTGGCTTTCCGGTCTTTCTCTCGACTTGCGAAACTGCGTTTAGGTTTCGCATCGCCTGCACACATATATGAGCTGTCCGAGCCGGTGCCTTAAGAAGTTATTGAGCAGTCAAGAATGAAAAACGTCTAGGCGAATTGAACGACAGTTCAGGATTATGAGCGGGGAAGGCTGTGCCGTCCCTGTATACGGCATTCTA
>DATBNI010000077.1:0-15928 GCA_036554425.1 Psychromonas sp. | reverse complement strand
TTAATGTAACCTTTCCACTTTACCCTCCTGTAATTACCACTTAACAGTTTGAGTTTTAGTGTTTAAAATATTGGGCATCGAAGATGCCTATCTAACGGAATTGGTATAAATTGTAGCGAGGTTTGTTGTTCACTTTATTTAAGGCGAGTTTCATTTAATATAATTAACTATTTAATTATATTAAATGTTGAGTATCTTGATTGTTATCTTATAAGCATGCTTCTCATCAATGTTAATATCCTCATTCTCTTATGTTAATTTATCTCTATGTTTTATAATCTTGCTTCTCCAGTTAACAATAAAGGAACTGTAATTTGTCTGCCGGCATTAAAAAATATTTGATTATCTTTTTTGTTTTGTGCGCCTTTGTATTAACTGCACTATTGAGTCGCTTTATCAGTGAGGAGTGGATGTTATCCGCAGCTCAGACTGAGAGTGAAAACCGCTTTTTAAGTTATGTCGGAGATACTCGGCGGGTGCTAAAGCGTTATTATTACCTGCCTTCCCTTATTGCAGAAAACAGTAAAAACAAGTTACTGCTGCAAGGAGATAAAGCGGGTATCTCCGAGGTGGAAATGCATCTTGAGCAGCTGGATAAATCTGCAGAAACAAACGGCTGGTATATTCTCGATCCAGAGGGGGTATTAATTGCATCCAGCCGCGATCATTCCGGCTGGATAAAAAATGACGGCAAGCTGATAGCGCAACGTCTTGCTGAGCAGCAGGATGAGGTTGTAACACTAAGTTATATCACGGAAGGTAACGGACATTATTATCTTGCGGCTGATATTTATGAAGGTAATTTACGGCTGGGTATAGCAGTCGTTAAAGTTAATTTAAGTGCCTTAACTGAGTCCTGGTTAGCCAGTGACGAATTTGTACTTTTCAGTAATGAGCAGCAGACGTTTTTTCTATCCACTAACAAGCAGATAAAGACCCAGAACTTTGAGCCGGATCTCTGGAAGGAGCGTGTGTTATTTGACAGAACCAGACTTCATATATGGGAAGTTGAAGGGCAGCTGTATTTAGTGCAGCAGGTACTGCTCGATGATTTAAAATGGAATATCTATTATTTAGCGCCAATTTCCGACATTAATAAAAGTGTTAATATAGTGACTCTACTGGTTTTGACTTTGCTGGTTCTGCTGCTGTTTTTACTGCTGTTTATCTATGAAAGACGTCAGAAATTATTGTCTAAAAAGCAGTTTCAACAATTGCTGCTAGAGTCGGAACATAGACTGCAGTTGATATTTAATAAAACCAATGTCGGACTAATGCTGCTGGACACAAACGGTGCGATTAAGTACCTCAACCACACTGCGAAACGTTATTTTTATTTACCAGACATTTTGGTTAAAAGTGTTTCCGTGAACCAGTTGTTTGTTGCACAGGAGTGCAGCCATACCATTCAGGTGTTGCTGAAAAACTTGTGTAACGGCGGCCCACTTTCAGAGTTTTCTGCCGTTGAAAGTATGGCTAAACGGAGTGACGGAACGCAATTCCCCGTTTTATTATCGTTAATAAACCTGCCGTTTCATCAGCAACAGGTTTATTTGCTGACTGTCATTGATATCAGTAAACGTAAAAAAGCTGAGAATGCACTGCGCTCTGTTAACCAGCAGTTAGAGGTGCGTGTTGAACAAAGAACAGCGGCATTGCGCGATGCTCAAGAAGAGTTAGTGCAGAACAGTAAAATGGCTGCATTAGGGCGAATGTCCAGTGCGATCACCCATGAAATGAACCAGCCGCTAACAGGGCTGCGGACACTTTTATCAAGCAATGAATTGTTGATTGAGCGTGGAGAAATGCAGATATTAAACGCCAATATGAAGCTGGTAAATACACTTGTTGATAGAATGTCGGCCATGACAACTCAGTTAAAAATGTTTGCATTTAACCGTCCCGAGAAACTGCAAGCCGTTTCGGTATCCGATACGCTGCAGCAGGTGCTGCGAATTTATCAGCATAGGTTAGCCCAATGTGATGTCAGGGTGCGTATGCCGGCGCAGCTCAACTCAATACTTGGCGAATCACACAGGCTCACTCAGGTGCTCGGAAATCTGATTGTCAACGCGCTGGATGCGATGCAGGGCAATGATAATCAGACCTTGAATATCTCGGCGGCGCAGGAGCAGGATAACATTATTATTGAGGTGACTGATAATGGGCCCGGGGTTAGTGAAGAGCAGTTGGAACACCTTTTCGAACCCTTTTATACCAGCAAAAAAATAGGCGAAGGTTTGGGTCTAGGGCTGGTCATTACGGCTAACAGCGTACGCGATATGCAGGGGACTATCACTGCCGTTAATAATGCTAAAATAACGGGGAAGGACGGCAATGTGCCGGGAATGACCTTCCGCCTGACTTTTTTAATCGGCTCCTCAGATTAAGTGGTCATTTTTTCAGATACTTTAGTACAGATATAATGTCCGATCGGAATGGCTGAAGTGGCCGCCGGAGAAGGGGCGTTACAAACATGCAGGCTGCGCGGGCTTTCTGCAAACAGAAAATCATGCACAAGGGAGCCGTCTTTTAATACTGCCTGAGCACGAACGCCTGCTGGGTAAGGTAATAAATCATTAACTTTCAGCTGCGGGCAATATTTATTAACCAGCTTTAAGTAACCGGGTTTCCACCAAGAGTTCTTAGTCTCTTTTAAACCCGTCAGCAGGTTATTTGCTGATACTTTCCAAAAACCAGCAAAACCGAGCATATCACCAATATCTTTTAGATCGACATTGATTTTACCGTATCCTTCGCGCTTCCACCCCTGTACTGCATTGGGACCGACTGTTACCGAACCGTCTATCATTCTGGTTAGGTGCACCCCTAAAAAGGGCATCTCGGGATCCGGTATAGGGTATATCAGGTGGCTCACTATATTGTTGAATTTTGGCGCTAATCGGTAATATTCACCACGATAAGGAATGATTTGGAAATCGGTTTTGATGCCTAACATACGAGTAACGCGATCTGCCATCAAACCAGAGCAGGAGATTAAAAAACGGCAACTGAACTGCTGATGTAAGCCTGCATTTTCACAGTCTACTTTTATCAGATCAGTTGTTTCATTAAGATCGACAACTTTTGTTTTCAGGTGAACATGACCGCCAATTCTGCCGAATTCCGCCGCCATCTTTTCTGTGACCAAACGGTAATCAACAATACTGGTAGCAGCAACAAAAATAGCGCCCAATCCAGTGATGTTTGGCTCACGCTGCTGTAGCTGGTTTTTGTCGAGTAGCTCGACATCAATATCATTTTCCTGGCAGCGATCGTAAAGCGCTTGCATACGCGTTAATTCAATGTCGTTAGTGGCGACAAGCAGTTTTCCGCAGTTCTGAACTTCAATATCATGCTCACGGCAGAAATTAACCGTTGCCTGCTCGCCTGTTTTACAAAATTCTGCTTTTAAACTGCCCGGTGCATAATATACGCCAGCATGAATCACGCCGCTGTTATGGCCGGTCTGATGTTGTGATAACTGCGTTTCTTTTTCAATCAGAAGAACTGATTTTTCAGGTTCATTCTTCTGCAGCTGCCAAGCGGTGGAAACACCAACAATGCCACCGCCGATAATGATGTAATCGTAAATCGTATTCACAGGTCTATACTCCAATTTTTAGTAAGTGGTCGGTTATTCTTGTGTTTTTTGAAGCTAGCATGCTGTGCCTGCTACTGTTTCTTGGTTGCTTTTAATAACATCCTCTGTGTTTTTACGACTGAACATAAACAGGGAGACGAAAACTACTATAGATATCAACCTGACGTAAATTGGCATATCCGGCCAAGTCAGAGCAAGGCCTGTGACGAGTAGAACAAGCCGAATCAATAAACTAAGCGGTCCTTCGAGGTATCCTTCCATTGCCCCGATAAAGGCGTAGGTGCCGATAATTGCAAAGCCTCCGACGGTTAGCACTTCAACCCAATCCCAGCTGACTAAAGAGGTATAAGCCATTAACAAAGGCACTAAATACAAACCTTTAGCTATCTTCCAGGCTGTTAATCCGGTGCGCATTGGCGGGGTCTGCGCTATGGTTGCAGCTGCAAAAGCCGTCAGACAGACTGGCGGTGTCACGTTACTGTCTTGTGATAACCAGAAAATAATCAAATGTGCGGTTAATAAGACTAATGCAACCTGTTGTGCACCAAGTCCCTGCTCTAACAGTGTTCCCATAAAATCGGCAGGAACTAATGCCAGTAATGAGTGAGCCTGTTCTGGCAGCATAGGTGCGCTAAGTGCAGAGAGCTGGTCGGGTGCAACTAAGGAGAAGATGGTACGTGCTTCTTCGGGTAGCTGTCCGTCTACCAGCATCTGGATTATTTGGCTTTCTGCAATCAAGGTATATAAAGCAGGAGCGGAAAGGGTGCCTAGCACGATATAAGCGGCTGTAACGGGTAAACCCATGCCGAGAATTAATGATGCAAGGGCGATTAATAGGAGCGTGATAATCAAGCTACCGTCTGCCCATTCATTGATCATTAAAGAGAAGGTATTACCCACACCTGTTGTGCTGATCACGTTGATTAATAAACCAATAGCGACTAACAAAATCGCAGTAGTGGCCATATTACGTGAACCCTGTGCAAGTGCTTCGAATATTGCTTTCGGGCCCATTTTATTATTCGCTGAAAACCATGATGAGACCACGACTGAGATAATAGATAAACCAGCTGCATAGGTCGGGGTGAAACCACTTATCAGCAAGCTAACTAATACCACTAGCGGTATCAGGTTATGCCAGCCGGAGATAAATACTTTAAACAGAGATTTATCGGAAGTTGATACCTGATGAACACCACTTCGTTTAGCTTCAATTCGTACAAAAAATGCGACCGATAAAAAATATATAAGGGCCGGAATAATAGATACTGAGATGATATCGAGATAAGGAACCTGGGTGTAGGAAGCGATAATAAATGCGCCTGCTCCCATAACGGGCGGCATTAACTGTCCACCCGTTGACGCGGCCGCTTCAACACCGGCGGCAAAACGCGCAGGAAATCCGGCACGTCGCATTAAGGGAATAGTAATGACGCCTGTTGATACTGTGTTGGCAACACTTGATCCGGATACCGATCCCATTAATCCTGAGCTCAACACCGCAATAAAACCTGGGCCGCCGATTATTTTTCCGGCAGCCGCGCGGGAGACATCAATAATATAATCACCGACACCTGAGCGCACCAAAAATGCGCCGAACAGGATGAACATCACCACAAAGCTCCAGCTGATCCGTGCAATTGCACCGAACATACCTTCTGAGCTATAAAAACTACGGTAAAGCAGGGTTTCGTAGCTCAGACCTGGAAAATGAAACATACCCGAAACCCACTGGCCCCAGATGACGACATAACTTAATGCCAGTAAAATGAGTACAGGAATAAACCAGCCTATTGTCCGCCTCACTAACTCTAAAGCGATAGTGATTGCGAGAATAGAGAAGAACCAGTCGCTGGCGACAAAACGCACGCCCCTTTCATAAAGCGCATCTTCAGCGAAGGGAATGTAGAGCATGCAGCTGAAGGCGGCTATGGCGATAACGATATCAAAGGCAAGGGCGATTTTACTTTTTTTTAAACTTTTATGAGCCGGATATAACAGGGCGCAAATAATGCCGAATCCAGCAAAGTGAGTTGCAGACACCCAGAGTTCCGGCAGGGTAGAAAGAGTATTAAACCAAATATGGAGTAGAGCAAGCGATACGCCAATTATGGAGACAAGTTTGTTTAACCAGGGGAAATCACTTCTGGTCGGTACTTCAAATTTTTCAAAATCCAGCTCGGTTTTATCATTCATGGGTAGCTATCCTTGAAGAAGTTAACCTCAAACCAGCAAGTTAAGTGGTTTGAGGCAGTTGGAATATTAGAGGAAACGTTTACTGTGCAATTAACTTGGCAGGGATAGTAATACCCACTTCTTTGTAATAACGTGCTGCACCTGGATGAAGTGGCAACGGCAGGCCTGTAATCGCTTTTTCAATGGCCATTGCTTTGGTCGATTTATGAATACCGTTTAGGAAAGCCAGGTTTTCATAGATGGTTTTAGTTAACAGATAAACATCATTTTCAGAGATGTCTTCACGTACTGCCAGGAAGTTTGGTTGCGCGATGGTGTTTACTGCTTTGTCCTGACCCGGGTAAGTGTTGGCTGGTATTACAACCTTGCTCCACAGATCAAACTTCTGGTTAACCTGTTCGAATTGTTTATCAGTAACGTTAAGAATCTGAATATCTTTATCCAATACGGCAAAGGCGCGGGTAACTGCGCTAACAGGCATGCCGGCAGGTATGTTCATACCGTCGATGGAGCCGTTCTGCAATGCATTTGCACTGCCGCCGTAACCAAGGTAAGCCAGATTGAAGGTTTCAGGATCAATATTGAGTGAAGACATGATTTGACGACCGGATCCTTCGGTTCCTGAGTTTTTCTTGCCGATTGAAAACTTTTTGCCTGACAGTTGATTCAAGTCTGCAACAGTGCCGGTTTTTGCCAGTTCAGAGCGAATGATAAAATGTTCGACATTCTGCCACAACATACTGACTGAACGAAGTTTGGTCTGCGGGCCAGTGGTTTTGAACGGACCTTCACCCTGCCATGCCCAAGCACCGTATAACCCTTGTAGAATGGCAAACTGTGCTTCGTTATCATTTAGCAGTTTAACATTTTCACTTGAGCCGGCAGAGCTGATAGCGGCCAGAGAAAAATGGTGTTTAGGCTCGAGCTTTATTTTACTTAAGGTGGCAAGCGCCACACCTACAGGATAATAGGTACCGCCCGTTGAAGCGGTTGATAAAATATAACTGCGTTCTTCAGCCGCATTAGCGATGCTGATAGTGGATGCTAATAATAATGATGTGATCAGTGTTTTCTTAAACATTTTTACTCTCCGTGTAGTGCATTATGAAAGGTTAACTAAAATCATCTTCAATCAGCTGGGTAGAGCAAATTTAGTGCCAGTTTTTAACTTGTTGATATTAAAGGTTACTTCTATATTGGTGCCGACAAACAGGCAGATTTTAGCTTATTCAGCTGCTTTTATGTAAGCAAAAAATAGCCTATTACTGTTTTTGTACAACCCTTCTGCTAGGTAGCTTTGCAGTGAGGTATGTTGCAGGAAAAGGTGGAATGTAACTTTTATGTTAAATTTAATAGGCAAGAAACTGCCTATGGGGTTTAGGGATTAGTATAGTCGGCGCGTGATAAGCCGTATCTGACCATCTTCTGATTCAACGTACGGCGAGGCAAATCTAACGCATCCATGACATCAATGATACTGCCGTTATAAAAGCTAAGAGTTTCATGCAGTACTTTTCGTTCATAGCTCTGCAGCTGGATCGCCAACGAAAGCTGAGAGTGTTTAGTTTGGGGTTGTGAGTTATTTTGATTGGGTCCCCTTGATAATATATCTCCGACACTGAGGGTCTGATCCAATGAAAAACGGGTGGCGACGTTTTTCAATTAACGGACATTACCCGGCCAAGGATAGTTGAGCAGAATATCCCGTTCACTGGGACTTATTTTTCGACAATCTTTTTTAATCTGCTGAGTATAGTGACTAAACAGTAGTAATATATCATCGCCTCGTTCATTAAGCGGTGGCAAATAAAGCTGGGCAACATTCAGGCGGTAGAACAGATCCTGCCTGAATTGCGGGAGGTTAAGCAGCTCTTCTTTGGCTGCGGCTATAACCCGTAAAGCAATATGTATCTGTTTATTACCGCCTATCCTCTCTATGGTATTTTCCTGCAGGGTACGCAGTACCTTAACCTGCATATTAGCGGGCATGCTTTCAATTTCATCAAAAAACAAGGTACCTTGATCTGCGTATTCAAATTTTCCGATGCGTTGTTTTATAGCACCGGTAAAGGCGCCTGACTCGTGACCGAACAGTTCACTCTCAAATAATGATTCAGGGATTGCTGCACAATTGATGGGCACAAAAGCTTTTTTGCTTCGTTTACTTACCTGATGCAGGCTATGTGCAACAAGCTCTTTGCCGCAGCCTGTGGCCCCGTAAATGATCACATTGGTATCGAAAGCCGCAATTTTCACCAGCTGTTCGCGCAGGGTGACCATTGCAGGACATCGTCCGATAAGCGTTTTTTCCAGTCCCTGAACTTGCTGCAGGTATTGTTCGCGCTCATTGGCACTATCCTGCAGCTGACGTTTCTCAACGGCATAGGCAATGGCCTCGATTAATCTATCAGGATCAAAGGGTTTTTCGAAAAAATCAAAGGCGCCATCCTGCAGTGCGCGAACAGCCATATCGACATCGCCGTGGCCGGTAATTAATATAACAGGCAGATCATGCTTCCGCTGCAGAAGCTGCGGTAATAACTGCATACCATCGATATCTGGTAAACGTATATCGCTAATTACGACACCGGGAAAATTAATTGGGATCCCCTGCAGGGCAGAGAGTCCGTCTGCAAATTCAAGTACTTGATATCCCGCCAGCTGCAGCCATTGGCTGGTGGCATGGCGTACAATGGTGTCATCTTCGATAAGTGCTACTTGAATATTTCCCTGCTGCTGCATAAAGATACGGGCCTTTTGATTTAGTTTTGCAATTACGCGATTGTAACGATAATTTAACATTTCAATTAGAATTTAGGAAACTGCTTTTTGACTAATATTTGGGCTTCCTGTAAGGATAAATAGTTTGTAATCTTGAACTTGGATTCCGAAGTTAATAGCGATTGCTTATTGCTGGGTACAATGACAAGGTCCGCAGAATAAATTTAAAAATACCATTCCGCTTAATAAAGTGATCTGTGCCTGCAAAGAAAAAACGGATAAGTGAAGGGTGATTAGTCGCTGGCTATTTCGAGAGAAAGCAATGCAGATATTTTCCATTTTACTAATAAATCTGAGATCGGGTTAAATTATCAAAATTAAACGAGTGGATGACACTTGAATAAGCAGCTTTACATCTTGCTAGTGAGACTGTCACTGTTGCTGATTTGTATCTTTTTGCACTTGATAGGCCAAGAAGCTTTACTAATTAGGTAACCCGCTAATTTTCCCTGCATTTTACTCATCAATTATCTGATTAAAATGTGAATTTAATGTCTTAATTGTTGAGTGGAAATTCACTGATTTACATTTTATTCACTCATTAAAATAACTTGCTTAGCTAAAATAACGCCGTAACAAATATTAACTAAGTGAACTTTGATCACAAAAACAAAGCGATAGCTCTCTTTTGTGATGAACTGCTCAATTTTTATTCAACAAAATATGATCCAGCTCTTTGTCTCGGGGTACTAAACAAAATCAATTTAACATACCATTAACACCTTGCTTATTTGATAAGAAAACTATTTTTTAAGTAATAAGATAAGTGAATGCTTATTCTTTGTTTAATAAATGCAAAAAGTAAGTGTTTACTTTAAATATCTTCCTCATTAATACCATTAACACCATTAAGGAGAATGACAGTGAGTTTTGAAGACAAAAATAAAGCAGATCAATACTGGAAGGAGAATATTAATTTAGTAATCAAACTGTTAGTTATTTGGGCGACGGTATCCTTTGGCTGCGGTATTTTGCTGGTAGATGTATTGAATGAATTTGCTTTCATGGGATTCAAACTAGGTTTCTGGTTTGCACAGCAGGGCGCGATATATGTGTTTCTGGTATTGATTTTTTATTACAGGGCAAAAGCCAACAAACTTGATGAAAAATACGGTGTTCACGAAGACTAAGGATTAGAATAATGGATGTTCAAACTTTAACTTATACAATTGTGGGCATGACTTTTGCCCTTTATATTGGTATTGCAATATGGAGCCGGGCAGGCACCACTAAAGAATTTTACGTAGCAGGCGGCGGTGTACACCCAGTTGTTAACGGCATGGCGACAGCAGCAGACTGGATGTCTGCAGCATCATTTATCTCATTAGCAGGTATCGTTTCATTTGTTGGTTATGATGGTTCGGTATATATAATGGGGTGGACCGGTGGTTTTGTATTACTCGCATTGCTGATGGCCCCTTACTTACGTAAATTTGGCAAATTTACTGTGCCTGATTTTATTGGTGACCGCTACTACTCTCAAACTGCGCGTACTGTCGCTGTTATATGTGCACTTGTGGTCAGTTTCACTTATATCGCAGGGCAAATGCGTGGTACAGGTGTTGTATTTTCACGCTTCCTGGAAGTCGACATTAATACTGGTGTTTATATCGGTATGGCCGTTGTTTTCTTCTACTCTGTATTAGGGGGTATGAAAGGCATCACTTATACACAAGTTGCTCAATACTGCGTGATGATTTTTGCATTCATGGTGCCAGCTATTTTCTTATCAATCATGATG
Source organism: Psychromonas sp. (assembly GCA_036554425.1). GTDB lineage: Bacteria > Pseudomonadota > Gammaproteobacteria > Enterobacterales > Psychromonadaceae > Psychromonas. Next base: position 5,606 of record DATBNI010000077.1, on the reverse strand, counting down.
ACCGGCCATGTGCTTCCACAGATTGGTTTCGGTTCTGAATTACTCGATGCCGCTGGTAATAATTCAGGTGTATTTCTGCTTGATAAATTAGATGGATTGTCTACCCAACTCGGTTTTGACGAATATACAGTCGGCACAAAAGATACTATTGATGTGTTCTTCATCTGTGGTGCATTAATGTTTGGTACTGCCGGTTTACCGCATGTTATCGTCCGTTTCTTTACCGTTCCGCGGGTGAAAGATGCGCGTACTTCTGCAGGTTGGACATTAGTATTTATTGCCATTCTGTACACTACTATTCCTGCATTAGCCGCTTTCTCTCGTGTCAATATGATTGAAACAATCAATGGCCCCGAAGGGCAGGGTGTTTCTCACGCAGAAGCGCCAAGTTGGATCAATAGCTGGGAAAAAACAGGTTTGATCGCATGGGATGATAAAAACGGCGATGGTAAAATGTACTATGCTAAAGGCGAAACTAATGAGATGACGATCGATCGCGATATCATCGTATTAGCAACACCTGAAATAGCTAGCTTACCAGCTTGGGTTATCGCATTAATCGCTGCCGGCGGTTTAGCTGCTGCACTGTCAACATCAGCCGGATTATTACTGGTGATCTCAACCTCTGTTTCACATGATTTACTGAAGAAAAATATGATGCCGCATATCTCTGATAAGAAGGAGTTAATGTATGCACGAATGGCAGCCGGTGTAGGTGTCCTTATTGCAGGTTACTTTGGTGTTAACCCCCCGGGTTTTGTGGCCGCAGTGGTTGCCATCGCGTTCGGACTCGCCGCATCCTCTTTATTCCCTGCAATAACAATGGGTATCTTCTCCAAGAAGATGAATAAACAGGGCGCTATTTCAGGTATGGCTGCAGGTTTACTATTTTCAATAGCTTATATTGTTTACTTTAAATTTGTAAATCCAGCGGCGAACATTTCTGATAACTGGTTATTTGGTATTTCACCAGAAGGTATCGGTTTACTGGGTATGTGTCTTAACTTCGCTGTCGCTATCCTAGTTTGTCGAATGACAGCTGACGTACCTCAAGATGTACAAGACATGGTTGAAGCAATTCGTTTCCCTAAAGGATCAGGTGAAGCAACAGCTCATTAATATAATGATTTAATTAAAAAAGCGCTTCGGCGCTTTTTTTTAATTCTTTTTTAGCCGCGTATCTACACCCGTAACACCCACAACCTATAGTCAGGTGCATATGGATAATAGTGAATTACAGCCAATTGTTGATTTCATGCGTAAATTAGCCCCTTTTGATTCATTGCCTGAACATACCCTCAAGCAATGCTGCCGAGTATTAACTATTGCCTATTACAGTAAAGAACAGAAATTAGTACATGTAGACAGTAATGAACCACAACTCTATATTGTTCGCAGTGGTGCTTTTGAAGTAACTACCCAGCAAGGAGATCTAATTGACAGAGTTGGTGAAGGCCAATACTTTGGATTTAGCGGCCTGCTATCGGGAGAAAAAGTTGTTAACCAAATACATATTTTAGAAGATGGTTTGGTTTATCACCTGCCCGCTAAAATGTTCGACCAATTACGTGCCAACAGCCATTTATTTGATCGTTTCTTTAATCAGGCCTTTGCCAAACGCTTACGTAATCAAGGCACACTCCAACATAACCACATCAGTACTGCGCGTATTACTCACATAATGTCCAAAGATCTCACCACCATCACAGCCGATGCCAGTATTCATCAAGCAGCACTTTTAATGTCTAAAAAACGCCTTTCTTCTCTGGTGGTGATCGATCAGGAAAAACTGTGCGGTATCTTAACCGATCGTGATTTACGCAATCGCGTGTTGGCAAAAGGACTCAATGGCGATCTATTAGTAGGACAAGTAATGACTAAGGATCCGGTAACCATCGAACCTAATGCATTGATGTTTGAAGCCATGTTCAAAATGAGCGAAAATAATATCCATCATTTACCCGTCGTGCATGAAGAAAGACCAATAGCGATCATTACCAGCACCGACTTGATCCGCAGCCAAAGCTCTCAACCACTATTGTTAATTGGCCAAATAGAGCGTCAAACTAGTTTAGAAACGCTTATTCAAGTTAGCCAAAAGATACCTGATTTATTGCACAATTTAATCAGCAGCGATGCTAAAGCCATTGAAATAGGCCGTATTCTCACCTCTGTAACCGACTCATTAACACGGCGTTTAATTGCATTAAAACAGAAACAATTAGGCCCGGCGCCCATGGGATTTTGTTGGTTAGCTTTTGGATCACAAGGCCGCCAGGATCAAATGGCAGGATCAGATCAAGATAACGCATTGATCTTAGAAAGAGAAACCACAGCGCAAGAAAAACACTACTTTAAACAACTGTCGGAATACGTATGCAGTGCTTTAAATGAGTGCGGTTTTCCATTTTGCCCGGGTAATATCATGGCCCAAAACCCGCAATGGCAATTAACATTACAACAATGGCAGCAACAGTTTTCAAGCTGGGTTAAAACGCCAAAACCGAGCGCATTATTAAACGCGACTATCTTTTTTGATATGCGCGGAATATTTGGTGATTTAGCATTATTTGACACTCTGCAATCAAGCGTATTAAAAAACACTAAAGGTAACGATATATTTATTGCTGCACTTAGCCAGAACGCCCTGCAGTCAACACCACCACTGGGTTTTTTTCGCAGCTTTGTGATTGAACGCGACGGCAGTGAAGTAAAAGGAATAGATTTAAAACATAAAGGCAATGCATTAATCAACGATATTGTCAGGATCTATGCTTTAGCAGCAGGTATAGAGGCAGTAAACACCACCAAACGCCTTGAAATTTTAATGGCCAAATCTAAGATAGACAAAGATATTGCAATGAGTTTGTTAGATGCCTGGGAGTTTATCGCCCATAAACGTCTCACCAATCAGGGCCAGCAATTTAACAATACGGAGCCCGTATCTAACTATATTTTACCCGACAGCCTCTCTTCATTGGTGCGTCATCAGCTAAAGGATGCATTTAAAGTTATCCATGAAGCACAAGGCACAGTCAGGCTAAAATTCTTAAGGCAATTTTGATGTTTCAGCAATGGTGGTTACAGTACCAATTAAAACGGCTGATTAAAAACAGCAAACTCGCCGCGCTAAAAGCACATTACCAGTACCTGTTAACACATCTTAACCAGCCCATTTCTGAGATCCAGTTATTAGCATTAGATATTGAAATGACAGGCTTAGATTCTAAAAAAGATCAGATGGTCAGTATTGGCGTTATCCCTATTATCAATGCCAGGATCCAACCTCAGTTTGCACAGTATAAATTAATAAAAATACAGGGTAGTGTCGGACAAAGTGCGGTTATACACGGTGTGTTAGATAAAGATCTGGCTGATGCATTACCACTGCAGGAGGTCCTGCAGTGGTTGTTTGAGCAATCTAAAGATAAAGTGATAGTCGCCCATCATGCTCAATTAGATTTAAAATTTCTGCAGCAATCATTATCAAACTCCGGAGAACACCCCTTTTCTTTATTAGCCATTGATACCTTAATCATTGAAAAGGAGCGGGAACTGCGCAAACATCCGGTTTTAAAAACGGGGAGTTTGCGTTTGAACGCGTGCAGAGAGCGTTATAATTTGCCTATTTATAATGCCCATAATGCATTAACCGATGCATTAGCTTGCGCTGAATTATTATTAGCGCAATTAAATAAGATGGGTGGCTTGGACAAGATAACCTTAGGACAGTTGCTCAGTAAGCGATAATAGCAAGCAAGTATAAAGATACTGACAGGTAACACTGCCGTTATAAAAAAGGTCTGCTTTTCAGCAGCCCTTTAGGCAGAAAAGAACAATGAGGGTTCAAGAAAATATTGGGGTCTTTAATCATTACCCAATATATTTATCAACTTTTCTAATATTCAAAATTTAAGACCCGAATGACACTAGGTGCTTTAGCTCCCAAAGTGATTAGAGGCAAAAGACAAGACCCGAATGGCACCCGCAGTGCCATCCATACCTTAACTCGACTCAATTGCTTTTTCTATCCTGTTGGTGTGCAATCGGTTATGCTCGACTTACTTTGTAAAAATAACTAATTAAGAAAGGAAGTGCTATGCGTATCACCGCTAATTTTGATTCAGGTAATATAGAGGTTATTAATTTAGAGGATAAAAAAGATATCCAACTGGCTATTCGTCCGGATTTTGGAGGCGAGTTTTTTCAGTGGTTTAACTTTCGGCTGGAAGGTGAGGTTGGTGAACAATATATTCTTAATATCCTTAATGCGGGTCAGGCTTCATATCTTAAAGGCTGGGAAAATTATCAAGCGGTGGCTTCTTATGATCGTAAGCATTGGTTCCGACTGCCAACATTTTATAAAGATGGAAAATTAACCATTGTTGCAGAGTTGGATTGTGACGCAATCCAAATTGCTTACTTTGCGCCTTATAGTTACGAGCGCCATCAAGACTTACTGGCGGCTTTACAAACACATCCTCTAGTGAGTTTAGAGCACTTAGGTGAAACCCTTGATCAACGTGATTTAACTTTGCTTAAAATTGGTGATGGTGACACTAATAAACGTAATATTTGGATCACGGCTCGTCAGCATCCGGGTGAAACTATGGCTGAATGGTTAGTGGATGGGTTAATGAATAGTTTACTTGATAGTAATAATCCGACCGGTAAATTATTATTGGACAAAGCTAACTTTTATATTGTGCCTAATATGAATCCTGATGGCAGTGTACGCGGACATCTCCGCACTAACGCAGCAGGCATTAATCTGAACCGTGAATGGTTGAACCCGAGTTTAGAAAAAAGCCCTGAAGTCTTTAATGTGATCACTAAAATGGAAGAGACGGGTGTTGACTTATTTTATGATGTGCACGGCGATGAGGCATTACCTTTTGTTTTCCTGGCAGGTTCAGAAGGCACTCCGGGTTATAACACCAGACTTGCGCGTTTACGTAAGCGGTTTTCAGAAGTCTTTATGTTAGCGAGTGCTGACTTTCAGTCTGAGTATGGTTATGACATCGATGCGCCGGGTGAAGCGAATATGACAGTGGCAACAAACTGGGTTGCTGAACGATTTGACTGTCTGGCTAATACCTTAGAGATGCCCTTTAAAGACAATGATAATTTACCCGATCCTAGTATGGGATGGTCTCCAGAACGTTCAGTTAAGTTAGGTGAAGCATCATTAGTTGCTATGTTAGCAGTGGTTGATGACTTACGTTAGTTCCTAAAGCACTTAACCTTTAAATAAAAACCAACTAAAAAGCCTGGCGAGGTTTACTTGCCAGGCTTTTTATTTTTTGAGCGATCTAAATTGATATAGCTATGTGGCTGCTTGTTCTTTTAAAAAAAAAATAATGGGCTATTGCGTTTTGTATGCCTTAGAGCAGATGCAGATTATTAAAAAAGGCAAAAATAAAGATTCTGATGTGCTTCAGCCCTGACTTTTGCATTAAATAATATTTATTTTTTTCAGTCTAGTATGAGCTGTAATGAATGATAAGAATATAAGTTATGTCCTGCTTTTTAGAGACTTTAGAATTCCCCTTGCCAAGCCATAATTTATGGAAGAGCCGTTGTTTGTCCTAACCAATAGTGACGAG
>DATBNI010000019.1:0-3610 GCA_036554425.1 Psychromonas sp. | reverse complement strand
TCGTTAAGTGCTTAATCTCGCAAGGGCGGCTTAATGCTATGTTGCTGGCTTTGGGGATATAAATAGGAAAAACCGAGTAAAGATCTTGAATAAACTGGTTTAGCTTTTTATCCACAAGGTCAGAACCTTGATTATAGATATATAATTGCGTCTCTTCTTCGTACAGTCCATTCATATGGCACCAGGCAACTAACTTGGCAATATATTTAGCGTACATTAATGTCGGGGTATTCATTAGGCTGAAACTATCAAGAGGGCAGTTATACAGGTACCATCCGGCCGCATTTTTTCTATTCTCAGGCACTTGGATAAAGCTCAGATTGGGCTCCGATAAATCCGGTGATATTTTAGGATTAATTAAGTCTACTTTACCCGGTAGGCTTTCGTGCGCGGCATAAAGTTTGCGCGACAGTATACCCAAATCTTCCGCACTGATTGAACCTTCAATATTATTATCACGCGCGAAGCCGAGTAATTTACTGTAACTTGCCATCAAGGTATCAAGTAATATATCTTTGGCTTTACTGACCGCTCTCACTTTCCATTTTTTTCTATTATCCAAGTCTGTGATATGACTGTTATCCCAGCCCCAGTGCTTGACAAATTTAGTTAAAACTTGGCGTCGCCAGGTAGGAGGATCCTGCGTACAAGTTTTTGAAAGGGTTTCTTCCGTTTTCAGATAAAAACAAGCACGCACCACCTCAAGGCGTTTAAGGTCGTTAATATTGTTTAAATACGAGGTTACTTTTTCCAGCATTAAGCAATAGGGATCAAGATATTCAAGATCCGTCTGTTGTTCTTGAAAGCGTTTTTTATAACCTATTGCAATCAGTTCAGTATTGGGGTATTCCCAAGAGTAAGCTTCCATAAGAACGGTTTTTATTACCGCTTTATAGGGCGTATCAATGCCCTTATAGAGTTGCCAAAGCATTGCGCCAAAATACTCTTCAGCTGGAATACGGTCAAATCCACCGAGATCTAACCAGTCATCAGGATTTAATTCACCGTTATCATAAAGGCTTTGCACGTATTGATTGTAATTTTTTTCCTGTTCAAAGGGGACTTGCCACCATAAAATGCGTTTTCCTGCGATATGCAGTTCAGTGCGGTAAAACTCATCAAGTAACAATAAATGCTGCGAACTGCCACATGCATCCATGGTCATATCGGATTTATTATCAATACGAAATTTATTATCAGGAATTAAAAAAAAGTTAAGTTCAACCCCGTAACCCTCAGCCCAATGGGTTATTAACCAAGATTTATTCTCTAATAGTTTAACACGCTGATTATCCATTTGGTGTGGGTAACAAATCCAAATGTCCAAATCACTTTCGGAAGATTGACCGATTGAGGCTGTACTGCCCATTGCATATAAACCAATTAAGTCGCCGGGCTGCGCTTTTATTTGTGGCTCATCTTGAAATGATAATAAGTTATTCAGTTGTATTTTTAAGTTTGCTGAGTGCTTGTTTTTGGGCTCTTTTAGCGATAAGGATGGGTTATATGGTTTTGTCTTTAAGTTGCTTGCTTGAGTTTTTTTTTGTGGCGCTGTTTGATAGCAAAATAATTCAGCCAGTTGTTCTTTATGTTTTTCTGTTACTTTAAATTGATCTATGCCGGCTGGGGTATCACCCTTAGTATAGCCAGGGAGGCTGGGGTGATTATAATGAAATAAAAGAGGGAAAGTCTGAAACACAGTAAGCGTGTTTGTATCCATCAATGACTCTGCTGATTGTATCCGCAGACGAGTCAATTCGTCAGCCTTGTCACGTAATCTTTTTATTTCTGGATTCAACATAGAACCTGCTGCCCATTTCATAAATTAATGAACCTGAGAGTAAATGAAAGTGTGATAAGCTTAGCATTTTTTAGCGCATCGGTAAATGTCAATTTTTTATGATGATTAACAAGTTAAAGTCAAATCCCTTGTAAATAAAGGCTTAATAAGTAAACGCACAACAGTTAATAAATAAACTGTTGTGCGTTTTATGTGGGTTATTGATCGTCTACTTCATAGGGCAGTGGAGCGTAATAAAGGGTTGAACCTTCTATATCTTGTATTTGATAAATATTCTGCGAATCACTGTCTTTGGGTAAAACGGCTAATACTTCGATATGCCCATCGCCGTACTGGCACCCGGATACAATAGTACCCACACGCTTCCAATTGTTGTTTAATAAAACTTGTACATTTTGGCCTGCTTTGGGAGCCTCGGTTGCTCGTCCTGTGAGAATAAAGAGTGCCCGTTTGTTTGCGCCTCTGTATTTTGCCCGAGCAACGGTTTCTTGCCCAATATAACAACCTTTAGTAAAACTGATACCATTAAGAGCCTGTAAGTTAAGCATCTGAGGAATAAATAATCCTGAGGTGTCCTGCTCTATAAAGGCGACTCCTGAAGCGATATTCATCGCGTGCCATAAACTATCATCATAAACACTTGCCTGATCTTTTAGGTCTTCAGTTAACTGCGTTGCTTGCTGATTTTTTACAACCATTAAATAACGTAATGATGGATAGGGTTGTTTGATGATAACACCCTGGTCATCATCCAGCAGGCTACTCTCATCATGCGTGGCTGAAATATCGAAATTTTTGGCAATATAAGCTGCAGATTTGCAGCCTGCTAAACCAAATAATTGGTATTCCGTTTCTTTTTTTATTTCAACTTTTGAAAAGGTTGCGTACTTCTGTAATTCGGGTAGTTGTTTTGCCGTTACCGATTTCGGCTGAGTCAGTAAAATTCTATCATTTAAGATAATGACTCGAAAAATACTCCAAACTTTGCCCTGCGGATTACACTGAGCCGCCAGTGTTTGCTGTCCGGGTTTTAAATTCGTCAAATCACATGTGAGCTGTCCCTGCAGGAAGGTAATACGATCTTCACCTGTGACGCTAATTAAATCCCAGCTATTTAGCGGGCATAGAACTAAGTCGGGCAGCTGGCTAATATTATTGAGTTGACTAAGTTTAAACATTTTAGACCTCATCTCTATAGGGTTATGATATTTTACTATGGTATAGCTCACAACATAATTTGTCAGTAGTTGCTGTTAATAATTTATTGTTGTTATGATGTATACCCAAATTACTTGAAGATGCTCAATCTGTACTCGCAAGTAATTTTGTTATAATGCACTTTATTTTAAATAGGAAAGCAAAGAAATGGCTGAAGCCGTCAATAAATCGCGTTTATTATGGGCATGTCGCCGAGGAATGCTAGAGCTCGATGTGTTATTTATCCCTTTTGTTAAGGAAGCTTATGATGATTTATCTGATCCGGACAAGCTGACCTTTGAACGTTTATTGACCAACGAAGATCCGGATTTATTTGCCTGGTTCATGGGACATAAAACCTGTCCCGATGTTGAACAGGCCAAAATCATCAATGTCATACTCAAGCGCGTTAAAGTATAACATTTGCGTAAGCACCTCTATCTACGGAGGTGTTTTTGTTTTTACGCTGTACTCATCCCTTATTCTCTTATTACTCCTGGTTGTTGAAATAACTTGGCTAAGCGTTATATTGTCTTTGTTTTTACTGCTGATTGCGGCTTATGGGGGAAGACAATCCTATGCTCAGACTTACAATATAAAGTTAAGTGATAC
>DATBNI010000014.1:0-3953 GCA_036554425.1 Psychromonas sp. | reverse complement strand
TAGATAATTGTTTTTCTGGGAATATTTTGAGTGGGACCTTATTTTCGCTAAGAGGTAGCAAGGCTTAAAAATAGCGTTCATATATTTTTTGGTAAGTACCGTTTTCAGTAATAATTTTAAGTCCAAGATTCAAGCGGTTTTGCAGAGTGACATTTCCTTTTTGAATTGCGATACCATATCCTTGCGAAAATAATTTTCCCTGAGCTTGATTAATTTTCTGAGCGTAAAAATGCGTGTGATTATCTTTTTGTTTTAAAAATTCCGCGGCTACCGCTTGGTCAACAAATGCCGCATCAATTTTTCCGGCACGTAAATCTGAAAGAATCTCGGAATATGTGACATAAGAAATGATAAAACTATTCTCTTTTTCATATTTAATTAAATATTCTTGGTTGGATGAGTTAGAACGCACGCCTATAAATTTCCCTGCCCTTGATAAGCTTTCCTGAGCTAATTTTTTACTGATAAAAACGGGCGAGTTTTCATAATAGCTATTGGTGAAATCCACTATTTTTAAACGTTCACTGGTAATATCTAAAGCAGAAATAACGGCATCAAAACGAGCAAAAGATAATGACAGTAGCAGGCTATCAAAACGCTGATGGTGAAAACTGCAGGTTAAATTAACGGCTTTACAAATCGCTTTAGCCAACTCAATGTCAAAACCTTGGAGCTGCTTCTGTTCATCTAAGTATTCAAAAGGGTAATAATTTGTATCTGTCGCAAAACGCACTTTTATATTATCCAGAGGAACTGCCGGCGAGGCTAATAGTGAAAAAGAGGAAAACAATAAAAAGAGTGACAGAAAAAGGCGTGGGATAAGCATGTTGTTTAATATCCAATTAATTAATAACGAAAACAGTTCAGGTTATAGCATTTAAAAGACTGGTTGATAATGGCTAATATTATAGCAATCCCAATATTTAATGCCTATTTATTTTAAATACGGATCTAAAATTGAATAGTTATGCATTTTAATTGCAGATTAATGGGTTGATAAATGCTTAATATTCATTATTATTGCGCCCTTGAAACACTAAAAAGAATAAATGATGAAGCAATCAACAGAATTAATGACATTTTTCAAAGCATTATTGGAAAAAGAACATTTTAGCTCTCAAGGCGAGATAGTAGAAGCCTTGGTTAATGCTGGTTTTAATAATATTAATCAGTCAAAAGTTTCCCGCATGTTAAGCAAATCGGGCGCAGTACGCACACGTAATGCAAAACAAGAAATGCTGTATTGTTTACCGGCTGAGCTGGGTATCCCGATAATCACCAGTCCCTTAAAAAACCTGGTAGTAGATATAGATCACAATGACAGTATGATAGTTATTCGTACCAGCCCCGGTGCCGCTCAATTAATCGCCCGCTTATTAGATTCGATCGGTAAAACCGAGGGGATATTAGGCAATATAGCCGGTGATGATACTATCTTCACAACGCCGACCGACTCTAAAAAAATACAGGAAACGATGAATATCATTAAGAAATTATTCGATTGATTAGCCTAATCGTCCAGCCGCTAACGCCGTTTTTTATAGAGACGCTATAAAACAATCGGAGAATGTTATTATCTGCTATTCTCCGTTTTTAATTTGTGCATCTATAACCGACTTCTATAACAACTGACGGCTTTCGGCCTATCATAGCAATTCACATATTCAGCCTGTCACTTTGTTAATAGCCTTCTACACTTAGCTGCATATGGTATTAATATAAGGGGGTATTTTAATGAAAAAAGCGCAAGGTGTTACATTAATTGAATTATCAGTTGTGATAGCAATTATCGGAATATTAGCCAGCATCGCTTACCCCTCATATAAATCCTATATGCTTCGCGCCAATCGCGGTGATGCTAAAGCTGAGTTGCAGAAAGCACAGTTACACCAGAGTAGTCTGCATATTTTAAGCCCAACATATTCAACTGTCAAAGCCGACGTCGGACTGCCTAATAATCATGATTATTATACATTTACTATTATCTCTGCAGGAAAAACGACTTATTTAATGAAAGCCGTTGCTAAAGCGGGGACAATACAGGCAGACGATGAGACGCAATGCACCACCTTAGTGATCAACCAGGACAGCGCGCATTATAAAGACGACTTGGCTACATTAGGCAATGATGATTGTTGGTAAAAATATTATGCAGATAGTTTAAAAGGCCTAAACAATATTAAGCCTTTATTATGTTTTATAAGTAACCTTTTATCATCTAATAACGCATATTTAGTTCTGTTTTATTAAAAAACTCTCGCGGTTTATCTAAAATGTGCTGGTAGATAACATTATAAGCTAATACATTTTGTACATAGTTGCGCGTTTCTTTATAGGGAATGGTTTCAATCCAACTATCCATTTTCAAACCTTGCTCAGGCTTGCCTTTCCAGCTGTCGACGCGATGAGGGCCGGCATTATAGGCCGCCGTAGCAAGGATTCTATTACCGCTATAACGTTTTAATAACATATCAAAGTAGGCAGTGCCTAACTGCACATTAATAGCCCCTTCAATTAACTGTCCTCTATTTTTATAATCTTTCATGCCGATCATTTTCGCCGTTTGTTTTGCGGTCGCGGGCATCAGCTGCATATAACCACTTGCACCCACTCGAGATTTTGCATATTCGTCAAATGCACTCTCCTGACGCGTGATTGCATAAATATAGGTCGGCTCTAGCTGGTATTGACTCGCCGTATCTGCAAATAAGCCGGGTTTTACTTCGGGAAAACGAATATTCAACGCATCCCAACTCTTACTGTTAATACTGGCCATCACAGACAAGTGTGGCCAGCCTTTTTGGTAGGCGTACAAGCCTAACTGCAGCTGGGTATTTTTATCGTTGCTATTTAATAATGCATGCCATTCCCGCTTTAAAAGTGCATTACGTTTTTGGAAGACTAACTCTTCAATATGCGCCAAATCAGCTTTCATCATGCTTAAGCTTTTACTTTTTTCACTGACTAATTGGGCATTCAGCTGATAATCAAGCCCTAACTTTTGAGCCGCCAGAAAACTATAATAACTTCTTTGCCCGGCAATCTGCAGATAGAGTTTATCCGCCTGTTTCTGCTGGTGTTTATTCTCTAATACACGTGCTTGCCAATAGACCCATTTGTCTTGTTTTTGTAATCTTTCAGGTAGCGCGTCTAACCAATACTCAATATCTTCCCAATTATCCAACTTTATTGCATAACGAATGCGCAGCTCAAACAATCCGTCATCATCTAAAGAGGCAAGCGTTTTATCCAACCATGGCAATTGACTCTCTTCATCATACAATAGGGTTCGTAATGCAAAATATTTTTTTAATTTCAGGCTTTCCGAAGCAGTAAAGGGAATTTTTTTCTCGTAAAGATTAAACAGATCCATTGCCGCATCCAGATCGACTCTGGCTAAGCGTTTAATACTGGTTTTTAAAAACAGAAAACTAGGCTGTTTTCGGTTTTCAAATAACTCACTGCTCAGCAAACTATCAGGATTTTGATATAAGTCATAGAGTTGGGTTGCTAATACCTTATTATCCCCTTCCATCCAGGTGATTAAATAACGCATTAATGCCGGGGAATGAGCTTGATAAGCTAATCTAAAACGTTGCCAGACTAATTTTTCAGAAAGGTGATTATTTTCCCGGTAAACCGCGATAACATCGTCACAGGCTGGCGCTAAAGAGCGTCCCGTTAACCAGGTTTTTTTAAATATTGGCCAAATTTGTTCGCTTTCACCCTGGTTTATTTTTGCCTGGAAATAATTACATTTGAGATCACTACTATTAGGCAGTTGCGGGTAAAAATCCAAAAATTCCTTCCAGGCATGGTTTTTTGCCAAAAAGCGTAAATAAGCTCTTTCTAAATCTAAAGAAAGACCGCGCTTGGGGTTGTTGTTAATAAATACGTTTACCGCTGCTGCATTATTGGCAGCAAAACTTTCCTTAATAGCATGGTATTCAAGC